>JBBPIG010000013.1:128092-178248 GCA_038040445.1 Acidobacteriota bacterium
GCCTCAACCTTTGCATCGAGAGCCTCAACCTTTGCATCGAGAGCCTCAACCTTTGTACCGAGAGCCTCAACCCTTTGATCAACAGCCTCAACCTTTTGATCGAGCGCTTTGACTAGCCCGTACATGCCTTGCATGTCTCGACGCACAGCGTGGAGCAAAGCATCCCCCGCAAGCAATCCATCGTCCTCAGTCAACCGCTTTGTATCGTTTTCGTCGCTCATCGGAACCTCCGGATTCATGGTTTGTACACATTTACCCAGGAAGTTTAAAGACCCTTACTCTCTCTGACACAAACGAGCAGCAGAAGCAATAGCCCTCCGCTGCTCGTCGATTCTCTAGGCCTGTGCGCCGCCCGGTACCGGCGGGCTGATCGGATTCAGCATCGAGGGCTTCGCCTCGGCCTTGGGCATATCCTCGCGAGCCGGTGTGGGCTCGTCATCATCGAGAGGCAAGCCGGCCACCAGTCGCCGAATCTGAATCGAGTCGAGCGACTCGCGCTCCAAAAGCGCTTCCGCCAGCCGCACCAGCGCGTCCTTGTTCTCGACAATGATCTGATGCGCGCGGTTGTACTGATCAATTATCAAGCGATTCACTTCTTGATCGATCTTGATAGCGGTGTCTTCGCTGTAGTCTTGATGCTGAGCGATCTCGCGGCCCAAAAAGATCTGCTCTTCCTTCTTGCCGTAGGTGATCGGCCCGAGGCTCGACATTCCAAACTCACACACCATCTTGCGCGCAAGCTCGGTGGCCTTCTCGATGTCGTTCGCCGCACCGGTGGTCATGTGATTCAGGAAAACCTCTTCGGCGATTCGGCCGCCCATCATAATCGCGATCTGGCCTTCGAGGTAATCGCGGGTATGCGAGTAGCGGTCTGCCTCAGGCAATTGCATTGTGACGCCCAGCGCCATGCCGCGCGGGATTATCGAGACTTTATGAATCGGGTCAGCGTTCGGGACCTTGATCCCCACCAGAGTGTGGCCGCCTTCGTGATAAGCGGTGTTGCGCTTCTCTTCGTTCGACATAACGATCGAGCGGCGCTCGGCCCCCATCAGCACTTTGTCCTTCGCCCATTCGAAGTCCTTCATCGACACGGCCTTCTTGTTGTAGCGCGCGGCGCTCAACGCAGCTTCGTTCACGAGGTTCGCCAGATCGGCCCCGGTAAAGCCCGGGGTGCTGCGAGCCACAACATTTATGTCAACGTCGTCGCCGAGCGGAATCTTTCGCGTGTGAACCGCGAGTATGCCTTCGCGGCCTTTAACATCGGGCCGCTGTACGATGACCCGGCGGTCGAAGCGTCCCGGACGCAGCAGCGCAGGGTCGAGCACGTCAGGCCGGTTGGTGGACGCTATCAGAATAACGCCGTCGTTTGATTCGAAGCCGTCCATCTCGACCAGCAACTGATTCAAGGTCTGTTCGCGTTCATCGTGACCGCCCCCGAGCCCGGCGCCGCGATGACGCCCGACGGCGTCGATCTCGTCAATGAAGATGATGCACGGAGCGTTCTTCTTGCCTTGCTCAAACAGATCGCGAACCCGGCTGGCCCCGACGCCGACAAACATCTCAACAAAATCGGACCCGGAGATTGAAAAGAACGGGACGTTGGCTTCGCCGGCGATTGCGCGAGCAAGCAGCGTCTTGCCCGTGCCGGGCGGGCCCATCATAAGCACGCCCTTGGGAATTCGCCCGCCAAGCTTCTGGAATTTCTGAGGCTCCTTCAGGAACTCGATGATCTCTTGCAACTCTTCTTTGGCTTCTTCGACCCCGGCGACGTCTTTAAAAGTGACGCGCTTCTGCTGATTGCTCAAGAGCTTCGCGCGAGACTTGCCGAAAGAAAGCGCCTTGTTGCCGCCCGACTGCATCTGGCGCATCATGAAAATCCACAAGCCGATGAACACGAGAAGCGGCGCATAGCTGATCAGCCCTAAAAGCCATTGACTCGACGAAGTGCTCTTAAACGAAACATCGACGCCGCTTTCCTTCAACTGCTTGGCTATGTCCGCCTGGACGAACGAGTTGGGAAGTTCGGTGGTAAAGGTTTCGCCGGTCACCAGCTCGCCTCTAATTCCGTGGCCGTCTTCGAGCTGAGCCTTCTTGACCTGAGTCGGCTTGTTCTGGACCTTTTCAAGAAGTGCAGAGTAGCTCAGCGGCATTTCCTTCGGGCTGTTCCTGCCCGAGAACACCGAGTAGAGAAGAAATGCGCCACCGATTATAAGAACCCAGAATACTATCTGCCGGACCGTTGAGTTCACTTGAAACCTCCAATCAAAACGAGCGCCGCCGGCGCCTTGAATAAATTCTAACTTACACCCCTATGATGCGCAATGAGCGCCCCCTGATTGCCGATTGTCGATTGCCGATTGCCGGCTGGGAATTCTGGAGTCACAGCGGTGAACCTGACCTCTTCGGCGATCCGCAATCGGAAATCGGCAATCAGCAATTCCTTCATTCGTCCATCACTGCTAGATACGGAAGCTGGCGGTATTGGTTCTGAATTCCCAATCCGTATCCGAAGATGAAGCCCTCGTCGGTTTGAAAGGCCGCGAAGTCCGGCTTGACCTGCACTCGCCGCTCCCCTGGTTTATCTACGAGCACGCAGGTGCGCAAGGATTTCACCCCGCGCGTTGCCAGGTGTTCGGTGATGTAGTCGAGCGTCACGCCGGTCGCTACCACTGCCTCGACCAAAAGTATGTCGCGTCCGCGCGGGTCGAATTCACTGGTGAACAGCACCTCGCTCTGACCGCCGTGGCGGTGACGAGTGACCTTCATAAAACAACAATTGATCGGGATGTCGAGCGCCCGAACCAGGTCGGCCAGAAACACGAAAGCGTCGTCGAGTATGCCGACGATTGTCAGCTCACCAGCCGGAGCCACCGCGCGAATTTCATCGGCAAGCTGGCTTATGCGGTCTCTTATTTCTTCTTTTGAGCGTAATACTCGGAGAGTCTTTTCCATTGTAGCTCCTCGGGCGCGAATCCCCGCGGCGAAATCAGATGGCTGAAGCGCGCATTATGGCAAGGCCGTTGCTCTCATCATGTGCGGCGTACTTCACGGCTGGGGGCAGCCCCGGTGACCAGACGTAGCAGCCGTCCGGGGTCGTCACTAGTGGCCAGGTGGATCGACGGCTGGATGGGATTCTATGATCAATCATCAAGTTTTTCAACTTTATTGTTCGTCGCTGTCCGATGACGTGCGCGCGCTCGCCCGCGCGCCGCGACCTGATGATCAGACTCTCCGGCAACGCATCGTCGTCGAGCGCTACCATCATCCAGTCTCGTCCGTTCCGTTTCGCCTCACGCTGCGTTTCTTCAACCGTCGGCGCAAGCAGGTCACTGGACTGACCGCGGCGGAGTGTTAAGGCAAAGCCGCCCGCTTCAGCATCCGGACATGCCGGGCTGATCGCTATTTGATACGGCACGCCGGCGATGTCGGGCGCGTGCGGTTTAAGAACGAGTGCGTCGAACTCGCGCCATACTTCGAGAGTACCGGGCAGCGTAACATGTTTGCCGCTCGCGTTGGGTTCCAGTAAGGCCTCGACGGCTGTAAAATGCGCCGAAGTGATTTCGCCGGCGTCCCCGCCCTTCTCACCGGTTGCACCGGCCCGCGTGAGTCTGACTGCTTCGATAATCATCCGCTGCCTCATTCCGGCAGGCTGTTTCAGAAGCTCTGTGACCGAGTAAGCGGCTGTGGCCCTATCAACAGCTTGCGCGTTTGACGCAAGACTGGCCTTCTTGAGAAGCGCCGATGCGAGATGGTCTAACACGTCGTGATCGCCGGCGATGTTCTCTGACGCTCGGGCAATAGATTCGACGATTCGCGGATTGATCGCCCTGAGCGCTGGAAGCACCTCGTTACGTACCTGGTTGCGCGTGTATTTCAGATCCAGGTTAGTGCTATCGGTTCTGTACTCGAACCCTCGCTCCCTACAATACGCGGCGACTTCCTCGCGCGTGATGCAGAGCAGCGGACGGATAAGTAAAACCGAAGGCAGAAGGCGGAAGGCCGAAGGCAAAACAGAAGGCAGAAGGCGGAAGGCAGAAGGCAGAGATTCGTTGTCCGCCTTCTGCCTTCTGCCTTCTGCTTTCTGCGTTTCGCTTTCTGCCTTCTGCCTTCTGCCTTCTGCCTTCTCTTGGCGAAAAACGGGAAGCTCTGAAACCGGGCGCATAGCGGCGAGACCACGCAAGCCGGCCCCGCGGATGAGCCGCATTAAGAAGGTCTCGGCTTGATCGGTCATTGTGTGGCCAACCGCGATGCGATCACACCCTGCTTCGCGAGCGGCGGCAAGAAAGAAGTCGTATCGAACCTCTCGCGCTATCTCCTCGATGCCTCGGCCGCAAGCCTCCGCAGCCGCGCGTACGTCGACCGAGTTAATCGTGATCGGAAGCCCGAGACTATGTGCAAGCGCCCGCACGAACTCTGCGTCTTCGGCTGACTCGCGGCCCCTCAGCCTGTGATCGAGATGGGCAACGTGAATGCGGGGGTTGGGGGTCGGGGGTCGGGGGTTGGAACTCTTATTCACCCGCGTTTCCACCGAGACTGCCTCTCGGTTCTTGCCACCCCCCGCCCCCCAACACCCAACCCCTGCCTTAAGCCGCACTAGCAGATCGAGTAGGACAATCGAATCAGAACCACCCGACACTGCTACGAGTACTCCGGCCGCGCCGTCAAGCATCGAGTGTCGCTCCATGAAGCGTCGCACTGTGTTGAAGGTCGTGCTCACGTGCTCAAAACATTACACGATGCGGCGGGTAGTGCAAACAGGCCCTAAAGCAAAAGGCCCAAGGTGTCTGTAAAGATTCCTGGGCGCGGCCTGCTTCAGCCTTTGGCTTTTTACTTTTATCTTTTAGTTTTGTTGCGTGCGCTATCTTGTACCGGTGTACTCCCAGTGCCACGGCTCGTAGAAGTAAGGCTGGAAGCCGAAACGAGCGGCGTTCTTCACAAGCCACCGGTAAACGCGCGTCTGGGTTTGAAGCGCGCGGTTCTCGTCTTTAGTGTCTACCGGTTCGCCGCCAACATAGAGGTCAAGAGCGCGCCCGGTTGAGTGCGGACTGTTGAACGCAAGTCCTGCGCGTCCGCTGTTCGGAGATTGCCGCCTGAGTTCATCTTGATACTCTTGCGAGCGGTACGCCGAAATGATCTTCAGGAACTTCTCACTCAAAGCAAGCTGACCGTCGCCGGCAACTTGTAGCCCGAGTGATGACTCCGCGGCCGCAGCCGCCACCAGACGCTTGTAGGCAGCAAACGTTTCGCGCTCGACCTTGCGAAGCTCCTCCGGCCTCGAGGAATCATAGCAGTCAGAAATCGGCAGCGTGACCAACTGATCAGCGGTCGGATAGCTCTTGTTCTTCAGCCTCTGTGACTGGAACGTCGAAATCATTTGCGACCACGTGCCGTTGTCCAATACGCCGGTTGGCTCAAAGGCCTTCTGTTCTTGCCACAGCGAGAGCCGCATTGCGAACTCGCTCGCCGCGCCACCGGATTCAGCCCCGATCAAATTCGCAACCAAAGGTGTGTAAAGGTACCAACCTCGTTGCTGCTTGCCGCCGAACGTCCAGTCTAGAGTGGCTTGAAGCTGAACATTTAGAAGCGCCGCGCCCTCGAATGCTGCCGGAGCGGCTTCCCTGGAAGAGGCTTCAGGAGCCGGCTTCGATCGCGCCGACAGTCGCACAATTCCACCCTGGGCCGGCGCCGAAGCCGTTTTGCCGGCCGCCGAACTCCCAGTTCTGCTTTGAGCGATTGCATCGAAGCTGGCAACTACGATTCCGATCGCAAATACAGCAATCACGCCGGCAAGTATAACTCTACGCGATCTCATTGTTACTCCCCTGTGACTCCCCCTGCGACTCTCATGACGCCGTAGACAAATACTAACTGATCCCTTCCCCCTGACTCAATGATCTAGTATCGATAGAACAGAAACGCAACGAGGTGGAGATTTCACCAGGCGCTCCACGAATGACGCTAGCCGATGCGAGTCGGCGTGTTGGCTCCGAACAAAGCCTCACGAACGTAGAACGCAGAATGAGGCTGAGCCGATTCATCCGGAGACAACAACCCGAGCCGTTGCAGACTCGCCGCCTCGACGTTCTGAACGTGAGCCCGGACGGCATCCAGCCCCGGTTGCTCGAATTCAATCTTGAACACGACGTTGCCGGCGCCTGCGTAGCCAACAAATCTCTCGGTTATGAAGTCCGGCGCAATCTCCCAATCTACCCCCGCGCTTGCCGGTTGTTCTCCAACTATCGCCTCGGCCCGAAGCCCCGCCGATTTGATTTCGTAACGTAGCAGCCCGGTTTCGCCCCGCGAGGTTCCTATGTCGATGTCCTCGTAGTGAACGGGCACGCTCATAAAGCTGGTCAGCGCTGTGATCATCCGCGAGTTGACCTTCATATCCAGGAAACAGACTGCGGGGACTTCGCCCGCTCGCACATAGGCTCGATAGCTCACCTGTTCAAAGCTCAAGCCGGGCAGCGGGAGCACGCTCGAACGCAGTTCAGCCACGCGGAAACAGACCGCCGAAACGAAAGCGACCGCCTGGCCGGTTGAGTCGGTCTTTGTGTCGATTTCCAATCGCTCATCGACTCGCTTGCGCACGACCTC
This sequence comes from Acidobacteriota bacterium, assembly GCA_038040445.1. Lineage (NCBI taxonomy): Bacteria > Pseudomonadati > Acidobacteriota > Blastocatellia > Candidatus Onstottus > Candidatus Onstottus frigus. The sequence goes on from JBBPIG010000013.1 coordinate 134,690, forward strand.
GGGCGACACGGCCCAGTTAATGAAAAGCATTTCGCGCATGACCAATTGAATTTGTTTGCCGGTTGTCATTGATCCAAGACTCCCTCGGGCGCCAGGTTGTACGCCGCTATTCAGTATGTACACCGGAACGACCGTTCACAAGCGTCGCGCTTTGTCAGTCGGTGGACTCGTGTTGTAGGCTAAACGTCGGTGTCCAACACAAGCAATCACCTACTGCTCGAGTCGCACGCAAACAGGAACCCCTCACTAAGAGTGGAGATAAAAGCATGAAGTTAAGGTCTCACATCCGGATTCTGTTTTTTCTAGCTGGGAGCTGCGCATTCGCGATAGCCTGCACCAGCCCGGCCCCAACCAACAGCAATCAGGGCAACGGCAACGCTAACCGGGCGCAGTCGAACGCGCCGCAAACCAATTCCTCCGCAGACAAGCCGACTCAGCAACCGGATCAGACCACGACCGGAACGATCGAGATCAGTTCGGTCCCCACTGGAGCGAGAATCGTGCTCGTGCCCACCGACGCCGAGCCCAGACCCAAGGGGTCGACTCCTTCGACCATCACTGGTCTGGAGCCCGGCAAATACACGGTTGATCTTGAGAAGGCCGGCTACAAGTCTTTCCAAAAAGATGTTGAGGTAAAGGCAGGCCGCGCTGTGAAGATTAGCGCGACTCTTAAGAAACAGTGATCGAGACGGCATCCGCCCCGGGCGGCTCGGCGAGCTTATTGTCGCTTGGTTCACAGGCCGGCCACTAAGCGAAGGTCGCCTCCCCGTAAGCAGCATGCCGGCGACTCGGCCTGCTCCTTGACTGACAAAATAAACCGCTTCGAACCATTGACACTCCTGCCAGATCGTTGGTAGTCTAGGGCCACTCACAGATCGCTCGTCTTTCGTTCGAGGTCTGAAGCACACTCGAACGCGAGGAGTTACTCACTTCGGAAAATGGAGGTTATCACAATGAAGAGGTTCGTTTTGTTTAGCCGCTTCGCAGTTCTGACGCTTGCCGTCTCTGCGCTGACCATCGCCCCGTCGCTGTTCGCGGACGGTGGAGCAAACCATCAGGTCGCCAATACTAATTTCGGTGTGTCGGGTGGCAACGTCAACGACATCACTGCACGGTTCTGCTGCAGCGGAACGCTAGGCGCGCTCGTCACCGCCGGCGGCGTTAACTACATTCTAAGCAACAACCACGTGCTGGCGCGCGGGGATCAGGCGGCCTCCGGAGAGGACATATCGCAACCGGGCCGGATAGACAACAACTGTCAGTTGCCACCGATTGTCGCGGATTTCACAACCGCGCCTGTGCTCGGCTCAAACGTCGATGCGGCCATTGCCCAGCTACGTTCGGGCGCAATGAACACCTCAGGCTCAATAGAAGACATCGGCACGATTAGCAGCGTGGTTAAAACTCCAACCGTCGGGCTGGCGGTGGCAAAGAGTGGCCGGACCACTGGCTTTACTACCGGCACCATTGGGTCCATCAACACCAGCGTGAACGTTCAATATCAAAAGAATTGTGGATCTGGTAAGAAGTTTGTGGTTTCTTACACCAACCAGGTCGTGATCAACAGCACGACCTTCAGCGCCGGCGGCGACTCGGGCTCGCTGATCGTGTCTAACAACAGCGCCACCTGCCGTCAGCCGGTCGCGTTACTGTTCGCAGGCAGCAGTTCGTCGACGATTGCCAATCCCATTGGACTGGTGCTTTCGAGGCTTACCACTGCGCTTGGAACTCCAGTAAGCTTCGTAGGCGGCGCCTGCACAGCTTCGATTCTGGAACCGGTGGTGTCGGATAACCCGCAGGAGGCCGAGCTTTCGAGTGAGTCCGTCGATCGTGCGATGGAGGTCATGCAAGCCCGGGAGTACGACTTGATGTCGCGTCCGGGAGTTATCGGCGTCGGCATCGGAGCATCGGACACCGGCTCGACCGAGGCGTCCATAGTCGTCTACATCGACGTGACCACCGGGATCTCGGCGAAAGTGCCAAAGCGAATCAACGGCGTGCGGGTTAGAAAGGTGTTCACCGAACCGTTCGTAGCCTATTAGACCTTGCACGAAAAAACACCTGTGCTAACACAAAGGGCCGGCCTAAAGCCGGCCCTTGCCGTTTGCGATCTGATGCAGTACTAATCGGTGCGAATCCGTCAAAACCCGTTTCATCGGTGGTCTGTGAGTTACTAATGCCATTGCCAGCGCCCCATAGACCACGGATGACGCTGATTTGGCCGATTCGCGCGGATATCCCTCCCTCACTAGCAGTCAATCGGCAGTGGCTTCGGCGAGTTCTTGAGCGCCTACCGAAAAATAAGTCGCATCCGGGTGGTGAAATACCAAAGCCGAGACGCTCGCTTCCGGTTCCATCATGAAGCCTTCGGTCAATTGAACGCCAATCTCTTCAGGATGCAACAAGCTGAACAACCCCGCTTGCGATTCCAGGTCGGGACACGCAGGGTAGCCGAATGAATATCGCTTGCCGCGGTAGCGCGCTTGAAACAACGCCTGGCGTGACAGATCGGGCGAGTCCGGAAACCCCCACGCTCGGCGGAGACGAGCGTGCAACCATTCGGCGGCCGCTTCGGCGGTTTCGAGCGCTAACGCTTGAAGCGCGTATGATCGCAAGTACTCGCCCGCTTGCTTCGCTTCTTCGGCGATCTCGCGGATGCCTTCGCCGGCAGTCGTGACGAACAGCGCGATGTGATCGCGGCGCCGGGTCGAGCCGTCAAAGCCCGCGGGTAAGACGAGATCGCTCAGCGCGAGGCCGTCTTCCTTGCGTTGCCGAGGAAAGCGGAAGGTTGCGACGGGATTCTCAACCGCGGAGGACGCCGAGGAAGGGTCCGGCAGCCTAAAGGCTGAACTCTGAACCTCGGGCAGCCTAAAGGCTGAACTCTGAACCTCGGGCAGCCTGAAGGCTGAACTCTGAACGTCGCCGAACAGGTTAATAGAGTTGCCTGCGGGTTCCGCCTCGAAGAATTGCCAGACGACTCGCGGTCGCATCGCACCCGCGCGGCATTCTTCTTTTACTCGGTCGATCGTCTCTTCAAGCTCCCGAGCGAGACGATCACCGGATGCGAGCAGTTCGGTGAACTTGCCACGCAAACCCATATGCCGCCCGTAGAGCATCTGCGGGTTGATGTAGCTCCATACGTCGTCGAGGTCTTCCACTTCGATCACGTGACGATCCAGATCAGGCACAGGAAGAATCGGAACGTCGAGCGAAATCTTCGAGCTGCGTTGTTCGGTCTCGTCCACGACTACAACCGCCACCGGAGCCTTGGCACCGAGGTCTCGTTCGAGCAGCTCGCCCTCGAGCCGCGCGCGCGACTCGGGGTTCATCAAGCGATTCAAAATGTCCAGCCCGTTCATCGCGTCGTTCGCATACACCACAGTGCCGCCGTAGGCCGGCGCGATTTTCCCGCGGGTGAAGCGATCCGATAGCGCTGCCCCGCCGACTAGCAAAGGCTGATCGATTCCCGCGTCTTTCAAATCTTCAGCCGTCAGCACCATCTGCTGCGCGGACTTCACCAACAAACCCGAAAGACCGATCGCGTCCGGCTTGTGTTCGCGCACGGCTTGAATCAAGACTTCGGGCGGAACTTTAATTCCGAGGTTCACCACCTGATAGCCGTTGTTGGACAGGATGATATCGACCAGGTTTTTGCCGATGTCGTGAACGTCGCCTTTCACCGTAGCCAGAATGATCCGGCCGCGAGAGCTGTCGGCGCTCTTCTCCATGAACTGTTCGAGATAAGAGACCGCCGCCTTCATCGCTTCGGCGCTTTGAAGCACTTCGGCGACGATCAGCTCGTTGTTGTTGAACAGGCGGCCAACCTCGGACATTCCGGCCATCAGCGGCCCGTTGATGATGTCCATCGGCGCGGCTTCTTTGAGCTTTGACTCCAGGTCGGCGAGCAAGCCTTCTTTCGTTCCTTCGATGATGTAGTTGCCGATCCTCTCGTCGAGCGGCAGATCGCTCGCTTTTTTCTTCTGCCTCGAGGTCGCGCCGCGGAAGTGCGCGGCAAACGCGGCGATCGGATCATCGCCGCGATTCCACAACAGGTCTTCGGAGAGACGCCGCTCCGCCTCGGGGATCGAGGCGTACCGTTCGAGCTTCTCTGAATTGACTATCGCCAGGTCGAGCCCGGCCTTGGTGCAGTGATACAGAAAAACCGAATTCAGCACTTCCCTTCCCGCCTCGGGCAAACCAAACGACACGTTGCTGATGCCAAGGATCGTCTTGACGTAAGGGATCTCTTGCTTGATCAGCCGCACGCCTTCGATAGTCTCGACCGCGCTGCCGGCGTAGTTCTGATCGCCCGTCGCGCAGGGAAAGACCAGCGGGTCGATGATGATATCTTCAGTGCGGATGCCGTAGTCTTCGTTGAGCAGCTTAACTGAGCGCCGCGCGACTTCGAGCTTCCGCTCGCGCGTGATGGCCTGGGCTTGTTCTTTATCTTCGTCGATGCACCCGACGACAAGCGCCGCGCCGTACTTGCGGGCGAGCGGCGTGACTAGTTCGAACTTATCAAGGCCGTCTTCGAGGTTGATCGAGTTGATAATCGACTTGCCCTGACAGTAAGTGAGCGCGCGCTCGATCGCGACCGGATCGGTGGTGTCGATCATGGTCGGCGCTTTGACCACGCGGATCATCTTTTCGTAAAAGCGGTCCACGTCGTAAAGCTCTTCGCGGTCGGCGTTCTGAAGGTTCACATCGCAAATCTGCGCGCCGCCTTTGACTTGCTGCCGCGCGATCTCCGCTGCTTCTTCATATTTCTCGTCGGTGATCAGGCGCTTGAATTTTCGCGAGCCGACTTCGTTTGTTCGCTCGCCGACGATCAACGGGCGCTGGTCGTCGCTGGCTTCGACAAAGTCGATTCCCGAGAACAAAGCTCGTTGATGTTTCGAGGGAACGCGCGCGCGCGCGCCCTCGACCATCTGCGCGAGCGCGCGGATGTGCGCCGGAGTCGTGCCGCAGCAGCCTCCAACCAGATTGATCCATCCGTGATCGACAAAGCGCTTCAATGTCGAGGCCATGCTCTCTGGAGTTTCGAGATAGATGCCGTCTTCGTTGGGCAATCCCGCGTTGGGTATGCACGAGACGCGCGTCTCAGCCAGCTCGGCGAGGCTGCGTATGCGATCGGTCATGAACTCGGGCCCGGTCGCGCAGTTCAACCCGACTGACAATAGATCCGCGTGCATCACTGAAGTCGCGAACGCCTCGACCGTTTGACCGGCGAGCATGGTTCCCATCGCTTCGATCGTTCCGGAGACCATCAGAGGAACCTTGAATCCGATCTCATCGAACAATCGCCAGATGCCTACGAGCGCGGCTTTCACGTTGCGAGTGTCTTGCTGGGTTTCGACTATGAGAATGTCGGCGCCGCCGGCGACCAGTCCCGCCGCTTGATCGTGAAAGTTCTCAATGAGTTGATCGAAAGTCACCCCGCCAGTGACGGATATGGCTTTAGTTGTCGGCCCCATCGAACCGGCTACAAATCGCGGCTTGTTCGTGGTCGAGAGTTCAGCCGCTGCTTGCTTTGCCAGTCGCGCCGCGGTCTCGTTCAGCTTGTGAACTTGATCCTGCAGCCCGTATTCGGCAAGGACGATCGGGGTGCCGCCGAAGGTGTTGGTCTCAATGATGTCGGCGCCGGCTTCAAGGTAGCCGCGATGAATATCGAGCACGACGTCGGGACGGGTGAGCACAAGATTCTCGTTGCAGCCTTCGAGTTGAGCGCCGCCGAAATCCTCGGCAGTGAGATAGCGCGCTTGAATAGCGGTGCCCATCGCACCATCGAGTACGAGGATGCGTTCGGCGAGCAATACTTCGAGTAACTTTGTGCGTTCCTGTCGCTCAGTCATCTTCAAAGGCCTGCTGTCTAGTTACCACTGCTTCAGCTATCGCTCATTGCGATCTTGAAAAACACTAAGGACGACAACGCGCCGCTAAGCATTAAAGCTACGTAGAGGCTTGCGTTGCTCTCGGAAACCACGCTTGATATCAGGGCAACAACCACACCACCAATGCCGCCAGCCACGACAAAATATACCCAACCGAGGTTCCCTGCTCTTTTAAGAATGAACATCAACGGCACAAAGAAAAGGGTCGCTATCAGATAGGGGAAGACTCCATAGAGCAAGAGAATCGACGGAAATTCTCGCAGCCGAAATGAACCACCTAACGCGTCGAGAGCGATAAAGGCAAAAGGCACTGCCAACGGCGCTATCAGATAGCCGAGTAATATTCTTACTGGATTCATGAGTCTTAGCGATTCAATCTCCCGGTGGCTTCTCTTCCCCTGCCTTTTTCACATCCGGAGGCCTCTCGTCCCGGTCGCTGACAGGCCCCAGCAGCTTCTTGATTTCGGGTTTGCGCTCGCGGGCCACTGCAGCCATGGTGAAGTACGCGTACTCGAAAGCGGCCTGGTTCATCGCTTGAGCGCTGCTCACCAGATACTTGTAGCCGATGTCATCCTCGCCATCGACAAAAAAGCTACCAATCGTTATCGCATCGTTAGCCGCCAGCAGATACTTGTAGACTTCTTCTTTGTTTGCGCTGCCCTTCAGGTTGCCAAAGTTGTAGATGTAGAAGCCGAGCAGATTCCTCCGCCGGTCATTCACCAACACGATCGTGACCTTTCCGCCTTTCACCTCGGGGTAGTTAGACACGACCATATCCGGAGTGCTCTTGCTCACATCCACGGTGGACCCGGTGCGTTGTAAGTACTGCTTCATGCGATCGGTGAACGTGAGCTTGGGCCGCGGCACTTTCGGCGGAGGCGTCTGGGCTGGATCAACCTGCTGCGCAAGCAACTGTCCCGCAATCAATGCGAGCACGATTGGTACGGCTGCGATTCGAAACTTGCTCATAGCACCTACCTTAGCCTTGGAGCGCAGGCGTCCCGCCTGCTCTCTACCCGTTGACTTCTAACGAACCCCGCGGGACGCTTGAACGCCCACGCTTCATTCTTTGCGCATGAACTCATCGAGTATCGGCGTGTATTCGTCGGCGGTTCGCAGCAACTCGGTTACGCCCGCTCTGAACGATTCATAACCGAGCCCGTTCTCAGTCGTGAACGTGAAGCGCGCTCCGATGTCTCCCTGAGCGTCGACGAAGAACGTCGCGAATGCTCGATGATTGGCTTCCAGCAACCGCTGAAGCAACTTCTCTCTATCAGTCGCCCGCGCGAGGCTGAAGTACCGTCCGCGGAGTTTCGGATAGACCGTAAGGACCAGAGAATGGTCCGGACGAGTCTCAACATAAAGGTCGAGCCGCTCAGCGTGCCGGTTGTCGCTGCGTGGCACCACCAACGCCTCGGGATTCTTCGGATGAGCCACGTAGCGCAGGCCCATCTTGTCGAAGTACCCGCGCAACGTCTGCTTGGTGATCCCCTGCTGCTGCGCCCCGCTTGCTCCCCCAGCGAGCACAACGGCTGCCAGAACCGAAATGGCGATTCGCCTTTTCATTAACAAAACGACCCCTAGCTAACGTCGCGCGATCCTTCTAACCCACCGTGATCACTTTCTGCTCAAGCTCTCCAACCTATCATCGCCGCCAAAGCCAATTCAAGCGTCGGCTCGTTCAGGGTCCCGCGTTCAATGCTCAGGGTTGCGAAACCCGGAACTTCGAACCACAACCCGGAACTACGAACCCTGAACCCGGAACCACAAACTCTGAACCCGGAACCCTGAACCGATTCCCATTCACAACACACTAAACACATCCAACGCGTACTGAACCCGGCCGAACGGCGCGGACACCTGCACGCCTTGAACGATGTCGCGCACTTCGAGCAACGTCTCGCGCGCGATCGCCAGTCCCTCTTCGCGAGCCGCATCCTTTTCCGTGATTCGCTCCATGCGTCTGAGCACTGACTCGGGCACTACGACGCCGGGTACTTCATTAGCCAGAAACTCAGCGTTGCGATAAGACACAAGCGGCCAGATGCCCGCGATCACCGGAATGCGGCAATGCTCGATTCGCTTCAAAAAGTTCTTGAGCTGCCCCACGTCGAACGTCGGCTGCGTTATCGCGAACTCGGCGCCAGCTTCCACCTTCCACTCGAAGCGCCGCAGTTCGTAGTCCATATCGACCGCGCACGGGTTCACCCCCACGCCGATGAAGAAAGACGTCGGTCCGCCTATCGGGTTGCCGCCGATGTCGAGCCCGTGGTTGAGCCGGTTCACCATGTTCACAAGCCCTATCGAGTCGATGTCAAACACAGCGGTCGCTTCCGGATAAGGCCCCATCTTCGGCGGGTCGCCGGTGATGATCAAAAGATTCCTCAGACCCAGACCCGCGGCGCCCAACAGGTCGCTTGTCATTCCAAGAAGATTGCGGTCGCGGCAGCAGTAGTGAACGACCGTCTCGATTCCAACCCCCTGCTCGATCAGCGTCGAGACTGCAAGCACGCCCATCCGCGACTGCGCGCGTGGGCCGTCGGGAACATTGACCGCATCGACGCCCCACGTTTTCAACAAGCGCACGCCTTCGAGCATCTTCGACGGATCGCATCCTTTGGGAGGCACGATCTCGACAGAAGTAACGAACTCGCCTTCGCAGATCTTCCTGGCGAGACCTGAGCGCTCGGCCTTCGGAACGACTTTGACGTCGGGCGGCTTGTCTTCAGGCACGAACACGCGCACGGTCGACCGGCCGGGCGAAAGCGCGGCCACCGCGTTTGCGATTTGCTTGATGTGCTCAGGCGTGGTGCCGCAGCATCCGCCGACGAACTTCGCGCCGGCTTGAATCAGCCGCTTGGCGTACTTGGCCATGTACTCGGGCGAAGCCATGTAGAACATTCGCCCGTCGACCTGTCGAGGCAGCCCGCCGTTGGGTTGAGATGCGAGTTTTCGCTTGGTGACCACGCGCATCTTCTCGATGGCTTCAAGCATCGTGTGCGGCCCGACCGAACAGTTCAACCCGATGACATCGGCGCCCCATTCGTCGAGCTGCTTGGTGAAAGTCTCAGGCGCGGTGCCGTAGCTGGTGTTGCCGTCGGTCTGGATAGTCATCTGTGCAACGACGGGCAGACCGCTTATTGAGCGGATAGCCAGAAGTGCCTGTTGAATCTCGACGGTGTCGGAGAAGGTCTCGAGCACAAACAGATCGACGCCGCCTTCGAGCAGCGCTTCGGCGTGCTGACGGAAGATGTCCTGAGCCTCCTGTGCCGAAGTCGGTCCGTAAGGCTCGATGCGAATGCCGAGCGGCCCAATCGCACCGCCGACGAAAGCGCGGCTGCCCGCCGCCTCGCGAGCGATGCGCGCGCCGGCGTGGTTTATCTCGTAGGCCTTATCCTCGAGACCGTAGCCGGCAAGCTTGAGGCGGTTCGCGCCGTAGGTGTTCGTTTCGATAACATCGGCGCCCGCTTTCACGTAATCGCGTTGAATGCCCAGCACGAGATCGCGGCTCGCAAGATTCAGCTCATCGTAGCAGCGATTGATGTACACGCCGCGCTGGTAGAGCATCGTGCCCATCGCGCCGTCGAAGACGTAAACCCGGTCATCAGTGACCGCATCGCGAAAATCTTTCATAGCAAACCCGGTAGCGCACGCTGCCAGCTTGCGATCGCTCGCCGCCAAACTCTTACTTGCCGCCGAGAGCGACCCTCGGCTCGCGCGGTGATCGCAAGGTGGCTGCTTGCGCTACGTTATTCCAAAAAAGCAAAAACCCCGCGCTAAACTTGCGCGGGGCTGAATCCGACTGTTTAGCAGTTTTTTACGTGGAGCAATTTGCTTAAATCGCCACGATCAAATTGTCAACGAGGGCTAGAATACACCTAGGTGCCCGAGAGAGTCAATCGTTGTCAATGCCCGGCGCTAGCCACTCAGATAGTCCTAAACCGAGATATCTTGACTGTGCGCTCTCATTTTGTGAGCATACAGCCGAGGGAAACGGTTTGCGCATAGTCAGCCGAAGGGCTTTGAGAGAATTCTGGGAGAAGTACCCCGACGCTGAGATTCCGTTACAGTCCTGGTACCACAGAACAAAGCAAGCCCGGTGGGAAAGTCTGGCAGACGCCAGGCGTGATTTCCCTCATGCGGACCTGGTTGGCGTATGCACAGTCTTCAACATCAAAGGAAATCACTATCGGTTAGTTACCAAGGTTCACTTCAGGAATAAGAAGGTATTCATAAGGAACGTACTAACCCACGGCGAGTACAACAAGGATAGGTGGAAAAATGACTGCGGTTGCTAACCCCAAAATCGACCCGCGAAAATACGGCAGGCTGCTTGCGAAGACTCTCCCGCAAGCGATCAGGACCGAGAAAGAGAATGAGCGGATGCTGGCTGAAGTTGACAGGCTCATGTCGAAGGCCGAAGAGAAGCTCACGCCCGAAGAGCATGCCCTGCTCGAACTTCTGTTTGCGCTGATCGAAAGGTTCGAGGAAGAACACTATCCAATTCCTGAAGCGCCGCCGCACTCAATCATTCAAACGTTGATGGAAGAAAGAGGGCTGCGCCAGCGTGATCTTGTGCCGGTGTTAGGTTCGAGAGGGGTAACATCCGAAGTCGTAAGGGGAAAGCGCAGACCAAGTAAGGCTCAGGCGAAGGCCCTCGCGAAGTTTTTCTCTGTATCGTCCGAGTTGTTCATTTGAGTCAATCTGCCTGGCGCCAACAACTCACCGATGTTGTAGCGGTCCTACCCGCATGCTAGATTCACCTTGACCAATGAGTACGGAGACCAAAGATGATCAGGAATCGCCGAACCGGTCTTTGACCGACGTTAAGGACGAGAGCGCGGCCATCCCTCCGGATTGGCTCGCGGAGTTCGAGGCGGCGGCTCAACGTTCGCTCGAAACCAGAATGCGCTACAGTTTTATTCACACCTACAAACCCGTGATGGATGACGCAACGTACCGCTCCTTCGAGACCATGGAAGACTATCGTCGTTGGTGCGAAGAGAACCTTCCGTCGTGGTTAGGCTATGGCCGCGTTTGAATATCGACAGGCACAAGAAATACGAGACGCGTTTCTCCGTAACGGCGTGCGATACCTCTTCATCGGAGAGTCCGGCGCTATCCTGCTGGGATTTTCAGACACCACGCAGGTTGCAAATGTTTTCCCGGAGCGCTCGCCTGAGAATGGTCGCGCGATGGTAACGGCCCTCCGTGAGTTGGGGTTTGAATTGACCGGAGAGCAGGCAGCGGAGATCGAGCGCGGGAAGGACTTTGTTCAGTTGAAGAACGGACCGTTCGATCTGGACTTGATCTTCGCTCCCGACGGCATCGAACGATTTGACGACGCCTGGCGGCGGCACATCGATGTCGAGGGCTTCCCAGTGTGCCATCTCGACGACATCATCGCCAGCAAGACGGCTGCAAACCGCCAACGCGATCGAGAGTCGCTGCCCCGGCTGCGAGCTTTTCGGGAGTACTGGTTGAAAAACAGGAAGCCGTAGCGCCGCACACGAACCGCAATCACGCCGGGTCAAGCAAAGACTTCTGCGTCAACCTCAGCAAAGAACTCATCGTGCAACCGGCGAACGACTCGATCCACTTCGCTTTCATCAATCACGAAGGTCAGATTTATCTCAGACGCGCCCTGGCTGATCATGTTCACGTTGGTGCTCTCGATTGCCTGGAATAGCCGCGCCGCGACCCCCGGCGTGAACTTTAAGTTGTCGCCGACGACGCACACGATCGCTTTATCTCGTTCCACAACTACCTCGCCTATTCCGCTCAAGTCGCGCTTGATCGCCTCGAGCCGATCGGTGTTGTCCAGAGTCATCGACACGGAAACCTCGGAAGTCGTCACTACGTCGACCGAAGTCTGATGGCGGTCGAACACTTCAAAGATCGTTCGCAGAAATCCGTAAGCCAGCAGCATACGCGTCGAGGTGACGTTTACGATCGTCACGCCGCGCTTGAACGCAATCGACTTGATAAGACTGCGCGACGGGGGAGGCGTCGCGACTATCAGCGTGCCTTCGCAGGTGGGGTTGTGATTGTTGTAGATATGAACAGGTATTCCTCGTTCGACTGCCGGCAGAACGGTGCTCGGATGCAAGACCTTCGCGCCGAAGTATGAAAGCTCCGAGGCCTCAGCGAACGAGATGACCCGAATCCGTCTCGCATTGGGAACGACTCGCGGGTCCGCCGTCATTAAGCCATCCACGTCAGTCCATATCTCGATCGCTTCCGCCCCCAGCGCCGCGCCAATCAGCGCGGCCGAGTAGTCCGATCCGCCGCGCCCGATCGTACTGGTAACCCCGTCCGCGGTTGAGCCGATGAAGCCTTGAGCAACGGGCACGCGGCCAGACTTGATTATCGGCTCGAGAACATCGCGAGTCCGGCGAGCTGTCTCTTGCATATCCGGCGCCGCCCTCGTGAAGCGATCATCCGTGATGATGAAGCCCCGCGAATCGGCAAGCTCGGCCGGTATTCCACGCGAGCGAAACGCTTCCGCCACGATCACCGACGATAGCCGCTCGCCAAACGAGACGATCGCGTCCTGGCTGCGCGGGGTGAGCTCGCCAAGGGTACCGACCGAACGAGCGAGGTTCTCAAGCTCCGCGAACTGACTTTGAACTTCGCGCTCGACCGACTCGAGCGAGGGTTCATTCGATCGGGCGAGCAGCTCTCGCGCTGTCGTCAGGTGCCGCTCGCGAAGCTCGTTGATGCCCACCAACGATTCATCGAGCCGGCGCTCTTTTGCGGCTCGAGCTATGCGAAGGAGCGCCTCAGTCACGCCTGCCATCGCCGACACGACGACAACAGGCGCGCGATTCACACGCCCCGAAACGATCTCAGCCGCGCGAATAATAGCGGCCGCGTCCTGAACGGACGTGCCGCCGAATTTCATGACGATCATGGGAATTTGGGTTCTCGTTTAAGATCCGTGCAAATCCGTCGAATCAGCGTCATCCGTGGTCTATGCGTTCGGAAGAATCGCTTTGCTAGCCGCGCATAGACCACGGATGACGCTGATCCGACGGATTCGCGCGGATACCACATCTTCACTGGCGAAATGTCCGTTACACGCCACTCGTTTCTATTCCCCAGTCCGTCCAGCCGATTGCAGACAGCTCACGTTTATACCACGCGGACCCGGTAGTCAGTCATGTTTGTTTTGATTGAACACCGAGCGGAGCGGCGACCACACAGGTTCATCACCTTCTCGTGACTGACTCAAAGCTCGGTTGTGAACTCAAACGAAAAAATGCCCGCGTCAATGAACGCGGGCGGCCCATGCTCGAAAGGACATGCTCAACAGGAAGAAGTGCTTAGATTGCCGCGATCGAATCGAGCGCGAGGCTACGCCCTCTCGACCGCTGGCTTATGAAGCCTCCTCGTTTTGCCAGCTACGCAATTTCGGCACGATCATTCACAGCCGACGCTCAAGGAATTCAACTCATGGCGTCTCGCTACCGGACGCGCGAGGCGATTTTCAATGGCCACCTCCAAGCCGAAGTCTCGCAAGTCCCTGGCCAGCACCTGTACCGACTCGGCAATATAGGCCCTGAACCTATCTTCCGTGCCGTGATGTCTCCTCCTCTGAAGCAAGAAGGACATCAATTCTCCGTACATTTTTTCATCATCAATCGTCATGAGTTGCTCCTTATTCCAGCTCGGGCTTCAGTCACCCGCCTCGCTCAGCACTGGCGCCACAGATGCCACAGATGAATGACCCATTGCGTCACTCGGACCTTCGAGACCGGCCGAAAGCTCCAGTGCGAAGTCAGCCGCGGCTTCGTGAGCGTACGCCAGTTCACCGTGCTGTGTAAGATCCAGCCCTATCGCCTCTTCTTCTTCGGAGACCCGCAGGCCGATGGTCAAATCCACAAGCTTTAGTATGGCGGTTGTGCCCGCCGCCGCGATCAGCCATGCGAAACCAACTGCTATCAACTGGTTGATTACTTGATGGGGGTTCCCGTCTACAGCGCCGACCGGAAGCGCGTTGCCGCTCGCGTCTTTGAAGATCGGGTTGATTGCAGCCGTGGCAAATACGCCGGTCAGCAACGCGCCTATCGTGCCGGCGGCTCCGTGCACTCCGAACACATCCAACGAATCATCGTATCCGAATCTCCTCTTCACCACCGCGGTCATCACGTAACAAACAGCACCGGCGATCAGGCCAAGCAGCAGCGCCGAAGCCGGGCTAACGAACCCGGACGCCGGCGTGACGGCTACAAGCCCGGCGACTGCCCCCGTAATCGCGCCGAGCACCGAAGGCTTGTTGGTCCGCGCCCATTCGGCGGCCATCCATCCGAGCGCGCCGCTCGCCGCAGCGAAGTGCGTCGCGACAAAAGCGGTCGTCGCAAGGCCCCCCGCTGAAACCGCGCTGCCGGCGTTAAAGCCAAACCAGCCGACCCAAAGCAAGCACGCTCCTATGAAACTGAGGATCAGATTGTGCGGCGGAGATTGGAGAGATGGGTAGCCAATCCTCTTACCAATGTAGATCGCGCAAACCAGCGCAGAGACTCCCGAGCTAATATGAACTACGGTTCCGCCGGCGAAGTCCAAAGCAGGAAATCTTCCGCCTAAGGTCGCATTCAGCAGCCCGCCCTTGCCCCATACCATATGCGCAAGTGGGGCGTAGACGAAGAGCGACCATAGCACTGTGAACGCCAGCATCGCGCTGAACTTCATGCGCTCGGCGAATGCGCCGGTTATCAGCGCAGGCGTGATGATCGCAAACATCAACTGAAACATCATGTAGGTCTGGTGCGGGATCGTCGGGGCATAGTCAGCGTTGGGCGCGATTCCCACGCCTCTGAGCAAAACGTGCCCAAGACCGCCAATGACAGCGTCGCCTTCGCCAAACGCCAGACTGTATCCGCAAACGAACCACAACACCGTCACCACGGCCATCAACACGAAGCTCTGCATCATCGTGGCGAGCACGTTTTTGCGGTTCACAAGCCCACCGTAGAACAGAGCCAAGCCGGGCCCGGTCATCAGAAGAACCAGGGCGCAACACACCAGCATCCATGCGTTGTCGGCCGATCCCTGGGCCGCGGACACGGCGTCTTGAAGCTTCTTGATCTGATCGTCCCCGCTCTTGTTCTGAGCATAGGCTGCTACCGGGAAGCCGATCGCCAGCACTGCAAAAACCAGAACACTAAATCTCCTCGTGAGCCTCATTAGCACCTCCGACAAGAGTCGAACCCCGCAGGCCAATGGCCCAATAGTCGTCGGCAACCTGTATGCCACGTGCAAGCGAGGTTAATGCGCTCGGATCGCAACGTTTTCTTGGGGTTTCTCAGCGGAGGAGGAGAGGTGTAAGTTAGGCTAACCTACAGAATTGTCGGCATCGCAATCTCCACCGACAAAATTGTGGGTCGCTGCGCGGCTAGCGGAAGCGCTGACAGTCAATTGTGTACTTCTTAACCTTGTAACCGAGTATTCGCTCGGTGGTATCGAGAAGCTTCGCCGCCCGGGCACGGTTGCCGCGAGCGGTCTTCAACGCGTCCTGGATCAGGTCTTTCTCGTAAGCCTCGATGGCGGATGTCAGCGACAGCCGGGTCACCGTGTCGCTCGCCGAGGCGGTCTGAAGCGTGGGTGGCAGATGATGTCCGTGAATTACGTTTCCGTCGCATACCAGCAGCGTGCGCTCTATGCAGTTCTCGAGCTCGCGCACGTTGCCCGGCCAGTGATAAGAAGTCAGCATATCGATGGCCGGCGTTGAAATCCGCTTGATGCGCTTGTGATGCTGGCGCGCGTACTTGTCAACGAAATGCTCGGCCAGTTCGAGAATGTCAGGCCTCCTCTCACGGAGAGGCGGGAGATAGATCGTGAATACGTTGAGCCGGTAGTACAGGTCTTCGCGAAACACGCCTTCGCGTATCGCCCGCTCGAGATCTTTGTTCGTTGCCGCGATGAGGCGCACATTCGACTTGATTGTTTCGGTACCGCCGAGGCGTTCGTATTCGCGCTCTTGAAGCACGCGAAGCAGCTTGATCTGAGTAGCCTGGCTCAGCTCGCCAATCTCATCCAGAAAGAGCGTTCCGCCTTCGGCCATTTCGAAGCGGCCCTTCTTGCGGCTGCTGGCTCCGGTGAACGCGCCCTTCTCGTAGCCGAACAACTCCGACTCGATCAAACTCTCCGGTAGGGCCGCACAAGCTACCTTTATGAAAGGCTTGCTCGCACGCGGCGAATTGTAGTGAATCGCATGCGCGATCATTTCTTTTCCGGTGCCGGAGTCACCGCGAATCAAGACCGTCGTGTTCGTGGGAGCAACCTGCGAGATCTGCTCGTAGACCTGCCGCATCGGGCCGCTGTTGCCGATGATATTCGAGAAGTCGTAACGCTGCTTAAGCTCCTGACGAAGGTGTATGTTCTCGTCGAGCAAGCGCTGCTTCTCGAGCTCAACCATCTGATGGACCTTGAGCCCCTGAGCGATTATCGAAGCGACTACTCGCAGGAACTTGACCGCCCGATCATAGTCGCGATCCTTCTTGTACCGCAGCACACCCGCCAACGCCCCGACCGATTTGCGGTTCAGGGTTATCGGCACGCAGATGAAGGTGATCTCTTGCCGGCTCAGCTTCTTTGTTTGGGCTGCGCGCCCCAGGAACAGCGGCTCGTTACTGGCCTGCGGGACGACAACTGGTTTGCCGCTTTCGACGACCCGTCCGGTAATTCCCTCGCCTAACTGATAGCGCGCCCGGCGGCCTTCCGGGGTAAGACCGCACGCCGCTTCAATGTAGATTTCACGCGAGTCAGGGCGAAGCAGCGTCACGGCGCTGCTGACAAAACCGTGGTCATTCTCGAGAATCTCCAGAACACGATGAAGGGCGGCCCTCTGATCGAGCGTCCCCGACAACGCCTGGCTGATTTCGACAAGCGTCGTCAGTTTTCTTATCTCACCAGTCTGATCAGGTCTCGTAGCCATCGCTCGACATCGAATCCTACAGTATTGTCATCTCCTCCCAAGGTCCCGACATTATTGTCGCTGGGTGACGGGTCAGTCAATGCATAGATCGAAGCGCGCAGTGAGCTAGTCGCTCAATCAATGGCCCTCACACGCGCTTCTGCGGCAACAGGCAAATAGTTTTAGAGAGCAAGGTTCATTCCTATGCTCTGATCGCTGATCTTCTCACTCTGCATAACCGAATAACGAACTCTGATCCGCGAATCGGCCAACTATGGTACTGGCATTGCTCTAGGCAAGAGCCCCGTAGCGTCGCATGCGTTATTGCTCCACACTCTTTCTCGAACCGAGGCGGCTGGCCGTGCTCTGCCCGATGGACGCCCCGATGACGCATGGCCGCGCAGGAGACGAATGCGAAACCGAGTCCGCGACGAATTGCTGTACAACCCGCTCGACGAGCACGATGCGTGCGGGGTGGGATTCGTCGCCGATGTTTCCGGACGTGCAACCCACGACATCATACAGAGCGCGCTTGAGGCTCTTTGCAATCTGACCCATCGGGGAGCTGTCGATGCTGACGGTCGAACCGGAGACGGAGCGGGCCTGCTCACTCAGTTGCCGCTGAGGTTCTTCCGGCGAGAAGCCGAGCGATTGGGAAAAAGGCCGGAGGACGACCTCGCCATTGGCGTGTTCTTTCTTCCCCGTGATGAAACCCCGGCCGCGCGCTGCCGCCAGATCACAACCCGGCTCAGCAAGAACCACGGGCTCGTTCCGCTCGGTTGGAGACAGGTGCCCGTCGATGAAAGCGTATTGGGAGCCAAGGCGCTCGCAACAGCCCCGAGAATCGAGCAGTTGATCGTCGCCCGCGGCCGCGTATCAAAGAGCCAATTCGAGAACACACTGTATCGCGCAAGGCGTGAGGTTGAGCAGCAGACGTCGGAGATCGAAGACTTCTACATACCCTCCTTTTCGACTCGCACGATCGTTTACAAGGGGCTGCTCACCGGCAGTCAGCTTGGACCGTTTTATCCGGATCTCAGCGAGCCAGACTTCGAAGCGGCACTGGCCGTGTTTCATCAGCGCTACTCCACCAACACGTTTCCCAACTGGGCGCTCGCTCAGCCTTTTCGCCTGTTGGCGCATAACGGTGAGATCAATACCATCTCTGGAAACCGGAGCTGGATGCGGGCTCGCCAGCTTGCAACCAGGCGCACGCGATCGCCCGAAGACTCTACTGAGTTCCGATCAGTCATCTGGAGCAAAGGATCGGATTCTGCAAGCCTCGACAACACGCTCGAACTCTCGGTTAGGTCGGGCCGCGACGTGACGCAGGCTGTGATGATGCTGATCCCGGAAGCTTACGAGAAGTCGGATGAGATGTCCCCAGAGCTGCGAGGCTTCTACGATTACGCGGCGAGTCTTACAGAACCGTGGGACGGGCCCGCAGCCGTCGCGTTCACTGACGGGCGAATCGTTGGGGCGGCTCTCGATCGCAACGGACTGCGCCCCGCGAGGTACGCGGTCACAACCGACGGCCGTGTGGTAGTGGCTTCGGAGGCGGGCGTCATAAAGCTAGCGCCCGACTTGATCGTTCAAAAAGGGCGCCTTGGTCCCGGACAAATGATCGCGGTTGATACCGAGCTGGGCATTCTGCTCGCAAACGATGAGATTAAGCGCAGGGTAGCAACGCGGAGCACTTACGCAGCCTGGGCACGGCGTTCTTCGGTCCAGTGCCCGGATCTCAGCGATGTTCACGCTGCGTCAAACGGCGACGAACGCGCGTTGATCAGGCGAATGAAGAGCTTTGGTTATACGGTCGAGGATGTCGAGAGAATATTGGGGCCGATGCTGGCCGAGGGCAAAGAACCGGTCGGCTCAATGGGTGACGACACGCCGCTCGCATTCCTATCGTCAAAACCACGATTGTTGTACTCGTACTTCAAGCAGCGATTCGCGCAGGTCACCAACCCGGCTATAGATCCAATCCGTGAGCGCCTGGTGATGTCCCTGACCGCTCTTCTCGGATCGCGCCCCGACCTCGCCGCCGAGCCGCCCGCTCACGCGAAGTTGATCAATCTGTCCAGTCCAATTCTCTCTGACGCTATGCTGGAATGGTTGACCAGGCGGAGCGAAGCGAGCCTTCGATGTTCGAGCTTGCCTGCGGTTTTTGACATCGCGAAGGGCGGCGACGGTTTGAAGCGCGCAATCGGCGAGCTATGCCGGCGCGCAACCGAAGCCGTTGAAGCAGGCTGCTCGATCCTTATCATCAGCGATCTGGAGACAGGCGAATCTGAAGCGCCCATACCGATGCTGCTCGCCGTAGGTGCGCTTCACAATCACTTGATCCGTGAAGGTCAGCGAATGCGCGCGAGCCTTATCGCCCACACCGGCGAAGCGCGAGACGATCACCACATCGCCTGCCTTATCGGTTTCGGCGCGAATGCCGTGTGTCCGTCACTCGGCTTTGATGTGATCGCGCACGAAGGACCGAGGCGAGGACTAACCGTGTCCGATGCGGTGAGGAACTACAGGAGGGCCCTCGAAGACGGACTGCTCAAGATAATGGCCAAGATGGGTATTTCGACGCTGGCCGGTTACTGTGGAAGCCAGACCTTCGAGATCGTCGGTCTGGACAAGCATCTCGTCGAAGAGTATTTCAGCGGCGCGCCCTTGCGTTTGAACGGCATTGGCCTTGATGACATCGCCGGTGACGCAATGCGTTTTCACGAGGCAGCTACCGCGCAGATCGAGCCGGCACTCGAAGACGCCGGCTTCTTCCGCTACAGATATGGCGGTGAATATCACAGCTTCAATCCAGCGGTGTTTCGAGCCCTGCACCGCGCTGCCAAGGGCAGTGACCCGAACGAATATGCGCGATACGCCGGCGAGGTGCTCGGGCGCCCGCCCGCAACCCTGCGCGATCTGATCGAGTTCCGGCCCGGCTCTCCGATAGCGCTCGATGAGGTCGAATCCGCTGAACGGGTGCTGGCACGTTTCTCGACTTCTGGAATGTCGCTCGGTGCGCTCTCGAAAAAGGCTCACGAGACGTTGGCCATCGCGATGAATCGGCTTGGCGCTAAGAGTAACAGCGGCGAAGGCGGCGAAGACAGCCGCCGATTCAAGCGCAGACCGGGCGGCGATCTCGCAAACAGCAGGATCAAGCAAGTCGCATCGGCCCGGTTCGGCGTCACTCCTGAGTATCTTGTTTCAGCCGACGAGCTCGAGATCAAAATCGCCCAGGGCTCGAAGCCCGGTGAAGGCGGCCAACTGCCAGGCCACAAGGTCAGCGCGGAGATCGCCGCCATTCGGCATTCAGTGCCCGGCGTGACATTGATCTCGCCGCCCCCGCATCACGACATCTACTCGATCGAGGACCTGGCGCAACTGATCTTTGACTTGAAGCAGATCAATCCCGAGGCTCGAATAGCAGTCAAGCTGGTGTCCGAAGCCGGAATCGGCACGATCGCGGCAGGCGTGGCAAAAGCCGGCGCGGACGTGATTCATATAGCCGGTCACGATGGCGGCACCGGCGCTTCGCCGCTGGGGTCGATAAAGAACGCCGGGACGCCGTGGGAGCTGGGGCTTGCTGAAACTCAGCAAGCTCTGGTGATGAACGGCCTGCGGGTGCGCGTGCGGCTTCGAGTCGATGGCGGACTGAAGACCGGCCGCGACGTGATCATCGCCGCGATGCTCGGGGCCGATGAGTTTGGGTTTGCCACGACCGCCGTGGTGGCGCTCGGTTGTGTGATGGCCAGGCAATGCCACCTGAACACTTGCCCGATCGGTATTGCGACTCAAGATCCGGCGCTGCGACGCAAGTTCACCGGAACTCCCGAGATGGTTGTGAGCTTCTTTCGAGCCCTGGCCGAAGACATACGTCAATTGCTCGCCGGGATCGGAGTCCAGTCGCTCGATCAGATTGTCGGCCGTAGCAATCTGTTATTTCAGAAGACCGATCTGAAACTGCCACGGAGCGCGCGGATCGATCTGGGTCCGCTCCTTCGACGCGCCGATGAAACCGCTTTCGCGCCTGCGCGCTTCACCGATGCACTCGCTCACAAGTGTGTTGGCTCGCTTTCGAACGCTATCGAGGAAGCATGTTCAGAGGCGATACGCGACGGCTCAGCAATCGCAGCGGCGTTTGAAATCAAAAACACGGATCGAGCGATCGGCGCGAGGATCGCAGGGACTATCGCTCGCCGTTACGGCGACGCGGGACTCACTGACGGAACTATCAACCTGAGCTTCGCGGGCTCGGCTGGCCAGAGCTTTGGCGCGTTCAACATCGCCGGGTTGAGGCTGACTCTGATCGGCGAGGCTAACGACTATGTCGGCAAGGGGATGTCGGGAGGAGAGATCGTTATCCGCCCGCCGGATGATTGCTACTTCGACTGGTCGCGGAATGTGATCATCGGCAACACCGTGATGTACGGCGCGACGGGCGGGAAGCTGTTTGCCGCCGGCCGGGCAGGCGAGCGATTCTGCGTCCGAAACAGCGGAGGAGTCGCCGTGGTCGAAGGCGCCGGCGACCACGGGTGTGAATACATGACCGCCGGCGCGGTGGTCGTTCTTGGAGAGGTGGGTCGAAACTTTGCAGCGGGCATGACCGGGGGCGTCGCATATGTGTTCGACGATCAGAACAATTTTCAAAAACGCTGCAACCAGGAACTTGTAGAACTCAGTGCGCTGGGTGAACACGAGTCGCCAATGGTTCGCTCGCTCGTTGAACAGCATTACGAGACGACTGGCAGCCCGCGAGCGCGCTATCTGTTATCAGCCTGGGAACGTTCACGTCATCTCTTTTGGAAAGTTGTTACACAGGCAGAAGCGGCGCGTCACCGGGAGGCGGAACTTCCACTCGTTAGCGTTCCGGCAGCTCTCGAAAGGTCCACTTCTTTAGCCGTCGCCGATTGACGGAATACCAGGTGGGAAATCGTAACACTGGCATGGCAGGACTAGCGGAACAATCAACTCTTCGTCGGTTGCTCGCGCGGCTAGCACAAAAAGTTCTTGACGTTTGAAGGACACTCGGAGTAAGGTAGTTCGCGCTGGACTACTAAAGGCTTATGAAAAGCTCGATACGCAATTTCTATTGCATCTGTTGTAGCGCGCCAGGGGCGCGCACGCGTAGAGCCTTTAGTGGAGGTCATCCTGATCGAACTTGAGACATAAGCTCAAAGAAGAGCTTTAAACTCAAATAGGTTTCCAAAGACCCACTATCGGCTCTGCCGGTGGTGGGTTTTTCTTTTGTCCGAAGCTGAGTAAGCCATGAACGAAGCGGCGAAACCAACTGGAAGGGTTTATCTGATCGGCGCGGGTCCGGGCGATCCAAAACTGCTGACGATCAAAGCCGCGGAAGCGATCGCCGCGAGCGATGTGGTCGTCTACGACTACCTGGTCAACCCGGAAGTGCTCGCCCATTCGCGTCGAGGCGCCGAGTTGTTCTACGCGGGCAAACGCGCGGGCGAGCCGTCGATCTCCCAAACTCACATCAATCGCCTTCTCATCGAACGCGCGCGCCGGGGCCTGATCGTCGCGAGGCTCAAAGGCGGTGATCCTTTCATATTCGGAAGAGGCGGCGAAGAAGCCGAAGCGCTCGTCGAAGCCGGCATCCAGTGGGAGGTGATTCCCGGCGTTTCATCGGGCATCGCAGCCGCAGCTTATGCCGGCATACCGCTCACCCATCGAGACTACGCCTCGAGCGTTGCATTTATTACGGGTCACGATGCACACGGCGGAAAACGAGCCGTCGATTGGTCCGTTGCCTCGCAGGCCGCTGACACGCTTGTGATCTTCATGTGCGCTGAAACCATATCGAGAATCGCGCGCGAACTCATCGCAAACGGGCGCGCTCCTTCAACGCCGGTCGCCATCATTCGATCGGCAACTTACCAGCATCAGGAAGTGTACTTGGGCGCGCTTGAAGATCTGACCACGATTGACGAGGACGGCGAGGACGGCGAGGACGGCTTCGCGATCAGACCCCCGGCAATAGCAATCATCGGAGAAGTCGCCGCGCTCGCGACGAAACTGTCGTGGTTTGGCAGCAGCGAGCTCAGATACTCGCTGCGCGCTTTACAGGGGCTCGCCGCTGCGGCATTCAACGATTGACTGGAGAAGACTATGACGCAATTTGTGACTGACATAGTTAAGCCGGCGCTGCCGCGCGACTTTGATCGTGTAGAAGCGGCGGCTTATCTGCTCGAAAACGCCTCGCCCGAGGAAACCCTTCGATGGGCATTCGACGAGTTTCAAGAAAAGGTGACGCTAGCGACCGGCTTTGGCGTGGAGGGCGTCGCGTTGATCGACATGGCTATAAGAATCAACCCGCGCGCCGACATATTTTTTCTCGATACGTCGTTCCTCTTCCAGGAGACGTACGAGCTTCGGCGCCGGCTCGAGGATCGCTACAAAATTCAAATACGAGCCTGGCAAACCGATATCACACCGGAAGGCCAGGAACTGAGATTCGGCGCGGCGCTCTGGTCGAGAGACCCGGACCTGTGTTGCCGGCTTAGAAAACTCGAGCCGCTGAGAGACGCGTTGCGAGGACGAACCGCCTGGATAACGGCGATCCGGCGAGACCAGACCATCGAGCGCTCGAACGCCCGCGCGGTTGAGTGGGACGATCAATGGCAACTCATCAAGGTCAACCCGCTGGTGCTTTGGAGCAAGCAGCAGGTGAGGGACTACGTCGCGAAACACGACGTCCCGTACAATCCGCTGCACGACAAAGGCTATCCAAGCATCGGCTGCACACACTGCACGCAACCGGTTCTCCTGGGCGAACACGAGCGCGCAGGCCGGTGGCCGGGCCGCGAGAAACGCGAATGCGGGATGCATGGCCCGGTTACACCGACCACTCTTATTGTTCAAAGCAATATGCTGCCTCCGAACGACGCGGCGTGATCCAGGGATATTCTTAGCAAAGCGAGAAAACCATCGTGCAAGAGAGAAACGACACTATGAACGGAAAGCCACCAAGCAACGGGTTGGTCATATGGCTCACGGGGTTGTCGAGCGCGGGCAAGACTACGCTTGCACGAGCGCTCTCTGAGCAGCTCAAGGCTGCGGAGTTTCGAGTTGAGACGCTCGACGGCGACGAAGTGCGTGAGAACCTGAGCCGCGGGCTGGGCTTTTCAGAAGAGGACCGCAACACGAATATCCGCCGCATCGGTTTCGTCGCGCGACTGCTGGCGCGCAATGGGGTAGTGGTACTCGGCGCCGCTATCTCCCCGTACCGGCAGTCGCGCGACGATGTTCGCCGCTGGATCGAAACTGATGACGTCCGTTTCATCGAGGTGTTCGTTCGCTGTCCGCTCGAGACTCTGGTCGAGCGCGATGTGAAGGGTCTCTACGCAAGAGCGCTTGCCGGCGAGATCAAATACTTCACCGGGATCAGCGATCCCTACGAGGAGCCGCTCGCGCCCGACATTACCGTTGATAGCTCCGTAGAGTCGATCGAAGAGAAATCCTCTCGCGCGTTCTCGGCCTTCGAACGGTAGACAATGCCGTAATGCAGCCTCAACTGTGTGCGGTGTCGTGATGAGGAAAGATTTATGAACCAGATTGAAGAGATCAAGAAACACAAAGACGGGCTCGACGTCCTAGCCGACATCTACCGCTACGCGAAACTAGGTTTCGAGTCGATCTCGCCGGACGATGAGGCATTGTTTCGATGGTACGGCATATACACGCAGCGGCCTGCGTCGGACGGGTTCTTCATGGTGCGCATACGCATACCCGGCGGGGATCTAACTCCAGATCAGTTGCGCACGATAGCCGATCTTTCCAGCGAGCACGGGCGAGGGCTGGCGGACATCACTGTGCGGCAGAACATTCAGCTTCACTGGGTGAGAGTCGAGAACCTGCCCGATGTTCTTGACCGCCTCCAGACAGTTGGATTGTCAACCACGGAGGCGTGCGGCGACTGCGTACGCAACATCATCAACTGTCCCGTGTCGGGAGTCGATCACGACGAGTTGTACGACACGACTCCTCTTATCAAGCAAACGAACGATTTCTTCGTCGGGAATCGCGACTTCTCGAATCTGCCGCGCAAGTTCAAGATCGCGATCACCGGATGCGCAGTGCGTTGCGTCTATCCCGAGATCAACGATGTCGGCATGTTTGCCGTTCACGACCCGGAGCGCGGCGGTGTAGCATTTCGCACCCGCGTTGGCGGCGGGCTTTCGACAACACCACGGTTCTCGAAAGACCTCGGCGTTCTGATCGAGCCGGAAGAAGCCGCCGAGCTTTGCGGGGCAATAGCCTCGGTCTTCAGGGAGGAAGGCAATCGCGAGAATCGCAAGCGCGCTCGTTTGAAGTTCCTGGTCGAGCAGTGGGAGATCCCACGCTTCCGCGATGAGGTAGAAGCGCGGCTCGGGCGCAAGCTGCGTCGCGCGCCAGCCCCCGAAGCCGCGCCCATAACTGAGCGCGATCGGTCGCATCTGGGCATTCACGGCCAGCATCAGCAAGGTCTCTACTACGTTGGTCTTTCCATTCTTGGAGGTCGAACATCGGGAGATGACTTGAGACGGCTGGCGGATTTGGCGGAAAACCATGGCAGCGGCCGCATACGAACCACCAACACGCAGAACGCTATCTTGCTCGACATTCCCGAACGTAAGCTTGAAGCGCTGACGCGGGACCTCGACGGGTTTGGGTTCGAGTATCAGCCTTCGTGGTCGCGCAAGGCAATCATAGCCTGCACTGGGATTCAGTTCTGCAAGCTAGCGCTGGCGGAAACGAAGAATCGAGCCGTCGAGTTGAACGATTATCTCGAAAGCGCGGTTGATCTTGAGGATGCGCCTCGCATAAGCGTGACCGGCTGCCCGAACGCTTGCGGGCAACATCACATATGCGATGTTGGCTTGGAGGGTTCGCTGACGACGATTGACGGGGTGAAGAAAGAGACGTTTCAAGTCTTTCTGGGCGGCGGCGTAGGTGCGCACGAGACATTCGGCCGAAGGATCGGCGTGCGCCTTCCGTCCGAAGAGCTTGCCGAATCCATGGCGCGATTGTTCACCCGCTACAAAGAAATTCGAATCGACGGTGAGACGTTCCAGGAGTTCTGCCTTCGCCACAGCAATGAAGAGCTTACACAATATCTCCTCGCGTCGCCGCATTCCGCGCGAGTAGAAGCTAAGACAGATCCGCTGCAGCTCTTCAACTGGGGCAGCGCTTCCGATTGAAGAGAAACCCAGTCACGGTCCCTCTCCTTCGTGCCTGGTAAGGGCGCGGGTTGCGCAATCCGCGCCCTTTTTTTTCGCTAACCCGGAAGCGGCGCGGATATGTGCTCGTGAACGATCAACCATTTGCCGCCGCGCTTTTCCCAGATCGCCGTGTGCCGGCAGTCGAGATCCATCGCGCCTCCAGCCTTGGGCTTCGCTGAAAGATGAAAGGTCACGGTCGTCCAGACGACGTTTCCACGCTGATTTACCTTGAGATCGTCGTTAGGAGTCAGCTTGCCGCTGGACATCACCTCGGTGAACGCCTTGATCACGCCTGCTCTGTATTCCGACCAGGCGTTGTATTTGAGTGGAGCCACGTCGTAGAAGACAAGGTCGGCGTCCTTCGCGTAGTACTTCGCCGCTTTGTCGGGGTCAAGCGTGCTCCACGCCGTGTAATACTGATTTATGAGCGCCTTGAATTCGGCTTCCAGAGCCTTACCAGCGTCCGCCTTCCTCGCCTGAGCCGACACGCCAACAGCCATAAGCAGGGCCGCAAAGGTAGTCAACATCAGCTTGAACAGCTTCGTTCTCTTCATCAGTTGTTCCTCCGTGTTTGTAAGATTCGAGTTTACGAGATGAATCACGCCGCCGGATTTGAGATGTGCCGGGAACTTCAAGCTTTCCTATCGAACCATATTGAAGCTACCGTCGATCGTATATCGTGGTTTCTTGACTACGCTATACCCGCTTTGTTAGATTCGGCTCTTAAGGAGACTCACCTGTACACTACAATGCTCGATCGGCTTTTATGAATAGGAAAGACCTGTATTTTCTCGCTATCGCTGTTGGCATTATCGCCCTGTTCACCGTCCTCTGGATTATCAGCCGTAAGCCACCCGCGATGACCCCGCGAGCCGAACACGCCGGGCTAACTCGCACTACTCCGCGCGAGACTTGTTGGAGTTGTCACACCCCCGATTCCAAGGTCTGGCAGCATCATCCAAACAAGGGCAAACCGACTGATCGGGACAAGACTACGCCTTGCTCGGCTTGTCACAAACTGCCTGAACCGCAGGTCGCGCGCGCTTCGTTTCATACGTCGAATAAGAGGGAGGTGGAATTAAATGGCAAAGCCAGCAGCCAAGGTAAGACCCGAGTATCACAACTACATTGACGGAGAATGGGTGGCTCCGGCGTCCGGCAGCTACATCGAGAATCGCAACCCGGCTGACACCCGCGAACTCGTTGGCCGCTTTCCGGCTTCGACCTCCGTAGACGTCGAACGCGCGGTCAGCGTCGCAGCCGAAGCCTTTCAGAAGTGGCGTAAGGTCCCCGCCCCGCGCCGCGCCGAAATACTGTTCAAAGCAGGCGAAATACTCATCCAGCACAAAGAAGACTTCGCGCGCGATATGACGCGAGAGATGGGCAAGGTCCTGAAAGAGACGCGAGGCGACGTGCAGGAAGCCATCGATATGACCTACTTCATCGCGGGCGAAGGGCGGCGGCTTCACGGCTACACGACGAAGGCCGAGCTCCCGAACAAATACGCGATGTGCTCGCGGGAACCGATAGGGGTCTGCGGACTCATCACTCCCTGGAACTTCCCGATGGCGATCCCGTCGTGGAAGATTCTTCCCGCCCTCGTGTGCGGCAACGCTGTAGTCATCAAACCGGCCGAAGCCACGCCTCTCTCGACCTATAACTTCGTATCGGCGCTGTCTGAAGCCGGCATACCTCCGGGCGTGGTCAACATTGTGGCCGGGCGGGGAGTCGATGTAGGCAAAGCGTTGCTCGAACATCCCACCCCTCGGCTGGTTTCATTCACCGGGTCAACGGAAGTCGGCCGAATCGTCGGCCAGGCCTGCGCGGCTACCGACAAGATATGCTCGCTCGAAATGGGCGGCAAGAACGTGATCATGATAATGGAAGACGCCGATCTCGACCTCGCGCTTGAAGGCGTGCTGTGGGGCGCGTTTGGAACTACTGGTCAGCGTTGCACGGCGACGTCGCGGGTTGTCGTTCACCGAAAGGTCGCCAGGAAATTCACGAACATGCTTGCTGACAGGGCAGAACGCTTGCGGCTTGGGCCGGGACTCAACGAAAAGACCGACGTCGGCCCGGTGATCAATCAAGACGCGCTTGAAAAGATTCTCGAATACATCGAGATCGGACGGCGGGAAGACAAAGCGAAGCTGCTTTGCGGGGGCCGGCGGGCCGAGAAGGGCGATCTGAAATACGGGTTCTTTATCGAGCCCACGGTTTTTTCGGACGTACAACCGCAGATGCGAATCGCGCAGGAAGAGATTTTCGGTCCGGTCCTCTCGGTGATCGAGTGCCGCGATGTGGATCATGCGATCGAGATAGCTAACGGCGTCAAGTTTGGCCTATCGGCATCGATCTACACGCGCGACACCAACCGCGCTTTCCACGCGATGGAAGACGTGCAGACGGGAATCTTCTACGTGAACGCTTCGACGATCGGCGCTGAGGTACATCTGCCGTTCGGGGGCACCAAGTCAACAGGCAACGGACATCGCGAAGGCGGCACCCAGGTGCTGGACATCTTCTCTGAGTGGAAAGCCGTGTACATCGATTACTCAGGCAAGCTTCAACGCGCGCAGATAGACTAGAAGACGTCCGTAGTCAGTAGTCCGTAGTCAGTAGCAGAGTTGTTGAGCGCGCGCGACTCTTCCATCGAAAAACTACGGACCACGGACCACGGACCACGGACTACGGACCACGGACTACGGACCACGGACCACGGACTACGGACCACGGACTACGGACCACGGACTACGGACCACCAAGCAGGAGCATTATGATTGTTGGGCTACCAAAGGAAGTGAAAGACAACGAGTACCGCGTGGGGCTCGTGCCCGCGGGAGTGAAGGCGCTGACCAGCGCCGGACACAGCGTGCTGGTCGAGATCAAGGCCGGTGACGGGTTGGGTATCACGGATCAAGAATATGTGAATGCCGGCGCCGAGATCGTGGACTCGGCCGAGGAGGTCTGGTCCCGCGCCGACATGGTTATCAAGGTCAAAGAACCCATCGCGTCCGAGTATGGATTCCTGCGCGAAGGACTCATACTCTTCACTTATCTGCATCTGGCTCCCGCTCGCGAGCTGACTCGGGCGCTGTTGGAGCGCGGCGTCACCGGCGTCGCTTACGAGACGATCACCAACGATCAAGGTCACCTGCCGCTGCTCACCCCAATGAGCGAGGTCGCCGGTAGAATGTCGATACAGGTTGGCGCAACTTATTTGGAAAAGATCAACGGCGGACGGGGAGTCTTGCTGGGGGGCGTGCCCGGAGTCGCGCCTGGCCGCGTGACGATAATCGGCGGCGGAGTCGTAGGAATCAACGCCGCGAAGATTGCCGTTGGTTTTGGAGCTTCGGTGATCATCATTGATAGAGACCTGGAACGCTTGCGGTTTTTGGACGATATCTTCGGCAGCCGCATTCGCACGCTCGCTTCGAACCCTTACACGATCGCGGAATCAGTCGCGGATTCAGATCTGGTCGTAGGCGCCGTGCTGGTGCCCGGGGCGGCTGCGCCGAAGCTGGTGACGCGCGAGATGCTGCGCGATATGCCTCGCGGCTCGGTAATCGTCGACGTCGCGGTTGATCAAGGCGGCTGCATCGAGACAACCAAGCCGACTACGCACAGCCAGCCGACTTATTACGTGGAGAACGTTCTTCATTATGGGGTGACGAACATGCCGGGCGCCGTGCCGCGCACTTCTACATTTGCCCTGACGAATGCGACGTTGCCTTTAGCGTTGAAGCTCGCCAGGTATGGAGTGGTCGAAGCAATCAAGAGAGACGCGCACTTGAAGAATGGGGTGAACACCTACAAAGGAAAAGTCACCTATAAAGCCGTGGCCCTGGATCAGGGGCTTGAGTACACACCGATTGATAAATTGTTGTAATGCGCACCGGCTGAGATCTCGATGATCAAGCGCGTCCGGATCATTCTCCGGCGCAGGCGATTAGTGTCGCAAGAACGACCTTGTTGATTATCGCAGCCTGTTCAACTGCGACCCTTCATGAACTTCTGCCCCGCTGAGTAGTTAAAGAACGCGGCCAGCAGGAAGACCACCGCCGATCCCGCGGTCACCACCAGCAGCGGCGACCGGTTGGTCTGAAAAGCATCGACGCTCAAGTAGACAAAGATCAACGCCAGTAGCACGCAGACGATTGCGTTTCTCCGGTAAGCATAGCTTGTTCTCTGAGCGGATGTCCTGTTGCGCCTGATGAGTTCGTTAAGAGCCCTGACTTCCTCTTCGCAAGCACCCGCGCAAGCCATCCCGTTGCCCACATCGACCGCGCAGGCGTGGCAAAGAGCCTTATTACAACTCTTGCAGATCGCAACCGCATCGGCGCCTTCGTGGTTGAAACACTTCATAGGCGTGGCACAGACTTTAGTCTGTGTTCTTCTGCAGCAGACTAACGATTTCCGCCTCGAGAACAGAGCGCAGACTAAAGTCCACGCCACGCTGCTACGCGTTTGCTCGGGCTCCTGCCATTCGCAACGTCTCGTTCAGCTCGGCATCGCGGCGGACTCGCCAAATCTTGCTGTCGAGATAGTAGTGCGTAAACGCTCCGCCCCAGATGAATGCCATCCAGAAGGTGTCCGGCTTCACGATCGTGTAATGAGGGATGTGGTACAGCGCGCCAAACACCAGTGCAAAGGCGATGTAGCTCCACACGTTCTTGCTTATGATCGATGCGGCGCCGTAATTCTTCGAGCCGGCCCGGCCGTACTTGTTCTGATTGTGAAACCAGATGATCCGGTGGTACTGGATGTTGTGATAGATCGTCAGGGTCGCAACCGCAGCCAGCGCCGCCGCGGAAGGCGGTTGCACCGGTTCAAGCAGCCTGAGCACTATCCAGTGCATAGGCACCGCCGCCGCCAGTAGAAAAAGCTTCGGAAGGTTTACCGGCTGCTTCGAATAGAGGCGCTGAGCTTGCCGTCCAACGAACAATATCAATGACACCACGAACGCCGAAAAGATCAGCGTCTCGAACCACCAGACCGATTCCGACTGCGTTGAAAGCCCCATCTCGTCCAGTCGCTCCTTTGCCGCATAGCTGTGAGTCAAGAACCGAACGAAGGGATAGGTCATGCCCAGCAAAATGAAAGCGCGGTCGATGAGATTGTCGATCTCGGCGAGGTCGCCGTTCTTCTTCTTGTATAAAATCATGAAACCATAGTGCTGCTTTACCAGATGGTAGTAAGCCCACATTGATGCGAGGAAGAAAAACACCGGCCCCCACGCTTCGGTGCCGAAAACCCTGGCTTGTCCGGCGAGCACCATCGCCGGCCCTACCAGAAACAGCAAAAGAGTTCCGTAATAAAGCTTCGCCCGTTTTCGGCGTTCCTCGCTGTCGGCATACGTTCTTGAGATAGTCCCGAAGACGTGCGGTCCGTCAAAACCCAGAGCCCAGATCCAGGTCATGATCATAACCGACAGGCCGAACTTCACCAGGATGAGATTGGCTGCAAGAAACGCGTAGCTTGTGATGACGCTACCAATGAACCATATGAGATCATCCTTCTTGTTGATGATCCAGCCCAGGCTGATCAGGTTCCGTCTGCCTTCGTCAACAGCAACAGCCGCCGAAGCCATATCTTCCTCTCCTTTGCTTTCCGCATTGCGAAGTCCCAGCAACGCGAGCGCGCAGTATGGTTTCAACCAGGGTGGGTGATCCGCGTCATCCCGCTCAATAACTCGCATCCGAATGAGAATCCGAGTTGTTTCAACCCCAAAGCCGCGCCTAGTTTACCAAAGCCGCGTGCTATCGCCAAAGCCCATTCCTTCGCGCTATGCTACACCGGCAGTCGAAGCGAATAAGCGGCAATGTCGAACTCAAATCGAGGAACCTGGAGGTACCGTGTCAAAGGGCATCGACGAATTCAATCAGTCTCGCGAGGAAATGAATGAGCGAATCCTGAGCAGCGATCATCTGGGCATCAAGCGATTCTTTGCGCTCGATCATCAAGCCTGCGAGGAAGGCGCGCTCGACTCAAAGACCAAGGAGCTACTCGGGCTTGTCGCGTCGTTGGCGCTCAGGCGCGACGACTGCATTACCTATCACGTGCTTCAATACGTCGAGCAGGGGGTCAAACGGGAAGAATTTCTGGACACATTCTAATGTTGCGCTGGTGGTCGGCGGCTCGATTACGATTCCCCACTTGCGCCGCGCATTTGAAAGAATGGATGAGGCGCTTGAAGAAGCGCAGTCCTAAAACGAGCCGCGAGCAAACATCAGCCTCTACAGCAACTCGCGGCGGAGTTGCGGGAACACCCTGGACACCTTGCCAAGCAAGTAGTCACCATACGTCCCGCTGAAGTCGTGAACGCTCGCGTGGTCCCAACGTTCGTCGCTGTCATCATCGACCGGCACGTTAATCGCGATCGGCTTCACCTCAGCATTGAAGTTCGGATCAAAGAAAAACGGGAAAGACAGCCGGTCGTGCCGGGACGGGCTCCGGACGCGATGAGGCGTTGACCGGTAGACCCCTCCAGTCATTCGGTCGAGCATGTCCCCGATATTGCAAACGAACGAGCCCGGGACCGGCTTCGCATCAACCCAACCTGACCTCGACTTAACCTGCAAGCCCCCGGTTTGGTCCTGCTTGAGAATCGTCAGCAGCCCATAGTCGGTGTGCGCGCCAACTCCCCAGCTCTGCTCTTCGGAGATCGGCGCCGGGTCAGGCGGGTAGTTGAAGATGCGGAATAGAATCAGCGGATCGCTCGTGTAGCGCTTGGCGAAATAACCCTCGTCCAACCCGAGGCTCAGCGCAATGACCTCCATGAGCGTGTGTCCGAGCCCGGTCATCGCGGCCATATACTCGAGAACTGTTTCGCGCAGGAGCGGAATGCTCTTTGGAAAGAGATTGGGCCCGTGCATCGGCATGCCTGACTTCACTAGAGGATTATTCTCATCCATCTCGGCGCCGAAGTACAGACCTTCCTTCAGGTCAGGCTTACCCGAAGTGAGCTCGCCGCCGACGGGGAAATATCCCCGCCATGCTTTGCCCCCTTTCTCCATGCAGATGTCGAGTTTCTCGGCGGGACTCCGAGCGAAAAACGTCCGGCTCAAATTCTCCAACCGCTGCTGAAGGCGTTCATCAACGTTGTGCCCAATGATGTAGAAGAAACCAGACTCGCGGCAAGCCCAGCCAATCTGATCGGCAACCCTGGTGCGCCCAGCGGCGCCGCTCATCGACGCGCCAATATCGCCAATATCTATGATGGGAAGTCTAGAGAAGTCGCCAGCCATCGCTGTTCAAACGTACAGGCCGCAGTCCGCCTTTGTCACGCCCGCGACGCCAGGAGCGCGCACCGATTCCTTGCGCATAAAAGCCGCGTGAAGCGGGTTGACTAGAAGCTACCCTCGTCAGCCGAGGGACCGTAGATCGATGGCACCGGAATATCGTTGAGCCGCAAGTAGACGCCAAGCTGCGCGCGGTGATGGATGTTGTGATTCATGACGAAGCTTCGCAGCGCGGCAATTCGGGGCAGCGCGAAGATCGTCTTCCCGCCTGCAAAGAGCGTCCAGGTCTTGAGCAATTCCTCGTCGCTCGCTTCAGAAAGGGCGGCCCGCGCAGCGGCGACATTGCTGTCGAACTTTGCGAGAAGATCCTCCACCGACTTAGCCGGCTCATTCCTTAGCGGGGGTTCGCCTACCGGCGCTATATCGATTGATTCCCTGTTAATCGTCAGGGCCGCCCAGCTCGGTAGCGTGGCAAGGTGCGTCGCCAGACCTACCATCGAGAACGACTTCTGGTGAGGCTTCCAATCGAACTTGTCTTCGGGAACGCGTTCGAGGGTCTTTCGAGTGTTCGCCATCTCGTGATCGAACTCCGGAAGCAGTGCTTGATTTAATGGCATTAGGTTTCCTCTAAAGTAGAGATTCGACTTCACCGATCTATTGGTGGTCTTAGAGATAATCCCGCCTCAGAATTCATCGTCATCATCCGGCGGTTGAATATCCTGAGCGGCCAACTGCTGCCAGGCTGTCAGTATCTCTGGCTCTACTCCGGCGGCGCGGAGTGCGTCAGCGACAGGCCCGCTCGACTGTTTGAGTTCCGGGAACTGCAAAAGCAACATCGCGATGTCTCGCCTGTCTGTAAATGACTTCGGCTGAGCCCGGCGGCGATAAAAAGAGACGACTTTGCTGGCGATCAATTCAGCCGGCGCCATCACCAGCACTCCGGCCACTCGCTGTGCCGGTGGTAGAGACTCAACGGGCCTGACATCGATGAGATGGCGATTGCCAGATTTTTGAATCTGAAATAGGCGATAGCCGCGGCCTTCACCAATCTCTCTCACGCGTACCGCAATGTGAAATCGTTGACTCAGATGCTCGCGCAACTCGCCGGCCAATTCTTTTGCGCGCGTCGAAAGAAGGTCGATGTCCTGCGTCATCCGCGGTTCAGACACGTATGCGTTGACTGCCTGAGCGCCGAACACAACGCCATCATCACGCCCACGAAGAAACTCCAGCACCGCATTTTGGATATTAGCGAGCGGCAGGGGTTCATTCATCGCAAACTCCCTGAACGTCAAAGTGCCCGCATCGAACATCGTCGGTTCCTCCAACCTAAGCGAACCATTTTGGGAGTCGCAATAAGAAAACTCGCGACTGCGCAGGAGCATTCTATCACAGGGAAACCGGGCACTTCGGGAAACTTGAAAAGGCCGTTCGTTTGACAGCTCGCCCACCAAGCTGCTAGGGTTCATGTGAACTGAGTCCAGCTCGCTCTCTTCTCAGCCTTTCTGGAATCACCCAGACTATCTGAACTAACAGCTCATCGAAAAGGACACGAACATGTCAGCTAAGCTTTTTGTTGGAAATCTCTCTCCGGACACTACGGGTGATGAACTTAAAACCCTCTTCAGCACAGTGGGCGAGGTGGAGTCTTGTCAGTTGATAACAGACCGCGACTCGGGACGTTCGAAGGGATTTGCTTTCATCGAGATGAATTCCCAGGACAACGCTAACACAGCCAAAGAAAAACTGAACGGCCAGGACCTTCACGGGAAGCCGCTCAAAGTGAACGACGCCAAGCCCAGAAACTAGGTCCGGAACTAGGCATTGCTACGGCGATCCAACGAAGGTCTTGTTTTGAAGTCACAGCCAATCGGATACGAACGCAAGCATCTGATTTGGTCGCCTCTGCCCCCTTTTGAAAACTCTCGCTATGAGTCACAAAGGGTAGTCGCCGTAATCGCCGTCCGTCGAGGCCTCTGTTGCTGGACAATCAAGGGAATCTCTCGGGAAAAGTGATCGCCGCCTCTGGCTTAACCCGAGTTTGACATGCGAGGAGGACATCCCCAGTGCTGGTTATTGGAAACAAGGTCATCTATCCGTGTCACGGCCCATGTCTTGTCAGCTCGATCATCAACAAGGTCGTTGGTGAGAGCCCGATGACATTTTATCAACTCGTCGTTCTTGATGATTCTCGAGGAACGTTGCTCGTTCCAGTAGACAAGGCCCAGGCTGTGGGCATCCGGCCGCTGTTGAACAGGCCCGAGATTTCACAGCTTCTGGATCAGCTAAAGAAACCTTCCACGGCATCCACGGATCGCAGGCAGCGCGTCCGGGACAACTCTAAACTGCTCTTATCAGGATCAGCATTTGATCTGGCCGAGATTGTCGAGTCACTGACCGAGATGATTGAAACGAAGCCGTTATCATTTGGCGAGCGCGGTACGCTCGAGCGGGCGAAACGGCTACTGGTGTGCGAGGTATCGGAAGTGATGGGAGAGACAAAGCAAGAGGCCGAGCTACGGATTGACCAGGCTCTCGTCGCGCGAACAAGAACTAAAGCTTACGCTGCTTAACGGCGAGACCGCCGTATTTCCTGGGCGAAGAATTCTCTATACGCCTTTTCACTCACAGCGACATAGAGCTTTAGGTCGGGCTCAGTTGCCTCAA
The DNA here is from genome assembly GCA_038040445.1 of Acidobacteriota bacterium. Classification (NCBI taxonomy): domain Bacteria; kingdom Pseudomonadati; phylum Acidobacteriota; class Blastocatellia; genus Candidatus Onstottus; species Candidatus Onstottus frigus. The sequence goes on from JBBPIG010000013.1 coordinate 170,619, forward strand.
GCAAGTAAAGATAGATGTCGTATTGGCCAAGGGCTTCTTTCAATTCCTGCAGCTTGGAAGCGCCACTAAAGGTCTTTTCAAACTGAGAGACATCGAGCCAACTCAGCGGGCCTTAGTGTTTGGAGCGGCAATCTCGAACATCGAAGATTTCAGCTCGATATCTGGTGGAATGAGTTCCGAAGGCATATCCGGAATCTTTCGCCACTCAGCGACAAAGGATTTGAGTTCATCAATCCTTCCTATCGGGCCTCCGAATGGCAGCATCTTAAACAGGTTGTTACGCTGTGTCTCAGTGACGATTCCCCGTTGAGCACCGTGCATCATCGCTTCAAACCACTTGGTAAATGGATTCAAATGATTCAGCAGAACTAGGTACAATCGCCACGCTGAGCTATGCTGACCGCCCACGTTTGTCCGAAAAATGGCAAAGCCCACTGCGTCGGTATCCTGCAAAGCCACCAAGTTGTAAGGATAGTCTGGAATGCCAATAGGTAGCTGGCGACCTAAGCCCCGAGACCAGTCTAGAGCGAAAACCTCTTCGCTAAGCCAGAGCATGCCATCAATATGACGGTTATGAAAGAGAGGTGCACAAAATTTCCGCGCAACAAAATCGAAATCGGCACTTGTGATGACATTGCCAGTACTGGCCGAAGCTGACGCTTCCAACGACATGTTCTCTACCTCATTACGCACGCTCAATTCCCACAGTTGATTGCGATGGAAGTACGATCTGAACGTGGGCAGTGCTTTGAACTGCTCGAATGATAACAAGACGCGCCGACCTTCAACATAGACCGGGATCAACTCATTTACAGAGCTCCATAGCGAACCGGGCGAATCGATGTCTGATTTATGAAGGAAGTAAACGGCGTCTGCTAGTCGATTCTTGTATTTCCAGCCCTCATTTGATTTTGCTAGATTGGAAGTCTTGAGGTGCTCTGTAAGCAACTCCTCACGGCGAGACACGATCTCAGCTAGCTGACTTGTGTCGTGTTGCTGTTGCAGAGATTTCCGTGAAAGAGTCGGTCCGATTCTTCCTCTATAGTCAACTCGCGCGCTCATTTGGGCTGGGCCGCCCGCATCGCCTGTCACGGCGATTCCGTGCATGCACACAGAATTGTTGGGTACTCGTATGGGTTCCGACAGCGGATGCTTGGACGATCCCCAAGATGCTCTCTGCGCCTCAGCCCAAGACTCTCCCTTTTCATCTGTATACGTCAAAACGTAGATTTCGCCTTCTATACCCGTTCGATTTATTGGGAAGGCCCTTATAGCGAAGCTTGCTCCCTCTTTGGTGACATCAGGCACCTCGCGCACGAAATCATCAGCTCCCTCCGCTCTAAGAGTCGTAACTTTGCCCAAGGCGTCTATGGCTATCGGAAACTCAACACGTCTACACCACATTGAAGCCAAGCTGGTGAGTTGGTTGAGCGCCATAGGCATCCGAAGCTGTACTTCTATTCGAGTTCCGTTAGTCGTGCGCGCGCCCTTTTCGATCAGCAAATAGTTCTTCGGACCTTTCAGAGTGAGGCGTAGGGGACCGTCGTTGCTTCGCGATGTCGGCTTATAGGTTTCGACAATAACGTGGTCACTAACTGCGAAGACTGAAAGAAAACCCAGTCCAAAGCGGCTGGTCGGAACAAAACGAAATTTGCGTCTGAACTCATCAGTCGTATAGAAAGAACGCCCGACTTGCAGAAAATACCGCTCTATCACCTCAAGGTCCATTCCTATCCCACAGTCTTCGACGCTGAGAGAATAGACTTTCTCCAACTTCTCAGATGAGGGATTGACGACATCTTTCAGACTCAATGTAACACTTACGGGATAGTTGATTCTGATGCCCTCTTCAACTTGGGTGGGGTATTCGGGTCGTTCAACTCCAATCTTGTCCAAATCAAGGTACATCTGGCTACGGTTAGCATCTAAGCCATTTTGGATTAACTCACGCACAAAGGCTTCGGGTAAGTCGTAAAGATCATAAATCAATCGCTGAAAGATCGCTTTTTGATCTAGCTCGAAAGTCCATCTACGAAAAATGTAGTTCGCATCGTTTGCCGAGACGATCTTGATTGTCGATTCGCTATCGTCTCCAAGCTTCGCCCTCGGGGGTTTCCAACTGCTGTGTCTAGGCGCGTGAGCCATTAGAGTCGCCGCCTTTTCGATCTCGTTGACTATCCAAGAGCACCAGTCCTGTAACAATCTATGCTCTTCCTGATTTTGGCATTTCGCCCGTATCTCGATTTGATCTGGAGTGACCGCAAATTGACTGATCCTCTGATACTGAGTCCAGTGGGCATAGCTGTCGGCCGGAACTGGAGACGCAGGATTTAGGAGCAGCGGGCACGCCCTATCGCTTGACATATCGAGCAGGTCACCAAGTCTGAGAAGGATTGCCATGAATCGGACGTTGACCTTCTCGCCCCGGATGTCCCTTAGCTCAGGGTATTCCTCGCGGTCTTCAAGCTCGTCGGTGCTAAGTCCATGACCAACGCAAACGCGCTCAATGGTTTCTTGTAGCATCGGGTGGTCAAAGGCGAAACGACCCAATAGCGACGGGAATTGCTGGATCACCTTTGATGCGCGAATATGATGTTCTCTGCGAATAAACTCTGCGACAAGAAAGCGTGTTTGGAGGTCCGCGAGAAAATTGCGAGCAGTGTCATCGGGGATGTCTCGACTATAGCGAATTGATTGGACGAGGGTCCACTGTTCCCGTCTCCATTCTTCGCTTGAGATCCAACTCCTCCACCTATCAGAGTTCAATATCTCCAGTTTTTCCTGGTCCGAAGTTACCATCCCGGAGTCATGGAGATACGCTGATGCAACCAAAATGTACGCTTCAACTCCTGAGAGGCTTACCTCTGGCTCCAACAACTCATCGTCTCTAAATAACAATCTCGAAATCTGTAGCACTATCTCATCGCTGTGCTGAATCGTGTGCCTTGTATAGTTAGGAAAAGTCTGCGGAATGTAATTGAGCCAGTTCTCCAGAACCTCACGGAGTTCACAGACCTTACCGTAGTAGGCTACATCCTTCTTCTTGAGATAGGATGTCAGTGGGGCGAGTGGCGGCTCCTTAATCATGAACCTCCGAAGCGTAACTCATTCAAGTACAACTGGCGTCCAGGCACTAAGCCCGCCTTAGATTTCTTCTGAAGGCACAAAGAGAACAAACGCGACTTCAGTAACGTGATAGGCCTAGGATGCCGTCAACAACATCATCAACCTGCGGGAGAATCTCATCCTCCAGCTCCGGCGCGTAAGCCACAAATGTATCAAGCGCCGCCACCCTTCGAACCGGCGCGTCGAGATGATCGAACAACTCATCGGCTATCCGCGCCGCGATCTCTGCGCCGTAGCCCCACGCTTCTGTGTCTTCGTAAACGACCAGCGCTTTGCTCGTCTTCTGAACCGACTCGCTGATCGTCTCCCAATCGTAAGGGCTCAAGCTGCGCAGGTCGATCACCTCCGCGCTGATCCCCTGCTCTTCTTGGACCTTCTTAGCCGCAACCAGCGAACGGTACACCGTCGCGCCGTAGGTGATGATCGAAACGTCTGAACCCTCGCGCACCACGTTAGCTTTTCCGAACGGGATCATGTAGTCGGGGCCGGGATAAGCGCCCTTGTTGTGAGTCTGACGATAGAGATGTTTGTGTTCGAAAAACATCACCGGATCGTCCGAGCGAATCGCCGTACGCAACAGGCCGTTCGCATCGAGCGCGTTCGAGGGCATCACTACTCGCAGGCCCGGCGTGTGAGTGAACAGGACCTCGCTGCACTGGCTATGATAAATCGCACCGCCCTTCAGATAGCCGCCGATCGCCACCCGAATCACCATTGGGCATTTGAACACGTTGTTCGAGCGCCAACGTAGCAGCGGCACTTCGTTTCGGAGTTGATGATAAGCCGGCCAGATGTAATCGAAGAACTGAATCTCGGGCACCGGCTTCAAGCCGCGCGTCGCAAGCCCAACAGACCGCCCGATGATGTTGGCTTCGGCCAGCGGCGTGTTGAACACGCGCGCGCTCCCGAATCGGCGCTGGAGATTGTAAGTGACTTTGAAGACGCCGCCCTTCCCTTTCACTTGTTCGATGTATTCTTCGCGGCTGCAATCTGCGATGTCTTCGCCGAAAACGATTATGCGCTCGTCGCGAGCCATCTCGTCGTGAAGGCAGGCGTTGATCAGATCGAGCATGGTTTTGGGGGCGCGAGTATCTTGCTCGGTGGCAGGCGGGACGCCTGCGCTCCCAGGGGTGTCGAAGTCTTTAGACGCCGGATCGACATCGGGCGAATAGACATACAGCAACGCGGTTTCTTTCGCCGGCTTGGGAGCGGCGATGGCTTCATCGGCCGCGCGGGTTACTTCGTCGTCCACTTCCTCGGCGATGCGTTTGATCTCATCTTCGCTGGCCAGGCCTTCGCCGATCAGAAACGCCGGAAACGTTTTCGTCGGGTCGTGTCGCGTTTCATCTTCCAACTCTTCGACACAACGGTACTGCTTCTCGTCGTCCGATTGAGAGTGCGAGTATGGACGGATCACGTGAGCGTGAACCAGAGCGGGCCCGTTCTGCTCGCGGCAATACGCGACAGCTCGCTGCATCGTCTCGTAGCTTGCCATCGGGTCGCAGCCATCCACTTCTTCGATGAACAGGTTCGGGAATCCAGTGACGAGTTTCGATATGCTGCCCCCGGCCGTTTGCACCTCAACCGGGACCGAGATCGCGTAGCCGTTGTCTTCGATCAGGTAGAGCACCGGCAGCTTCAAGTTGCACGCAGTGTTAAGCGATTCGAAGAACTCGCCCTCGCTTGTCGTCCCCTCGCCGGCCGACACGTAGACGATCGCGTCCGGTTGATAGCCGTCAATCAGCTTCGCCGGATCGCCGATCAACTCGGCTCGATAAGCCGCTTCCGCGCAACCGACTGCTTGCAGGAATTGAGTGCCAGTCGGCGACGATTGCGAGACGATGTTGAGCGCCTTGCTGCCCCAGTGGCTTGGCATCTGGCGTCCGCCGGAGCTTGGGTCGCTGGCCGCTCCGGTTGCTTGAAGCAGCATATCGGTGGCGCTCATACCGAGCGCGAGGCACAGCGCGCGATCACGATAGTATGGATAAAACCAATCGTAACCCGGCTTCATCGCAAGCGCTGCGGCGACCAAAACAGCTTCGTGGCCCGCGCCGGATATTTGAAAGTAGATTCTGTTCTGGGCTTTGAGCTGTAGCTCTTTGTCGTCGATCCGCCGAGACATGCACATCAACCGATAAATCTTGAGCAGCGTCTCCCGATCCAGCCCGTGGTGTTTTTCGACTTCCGCTTGTGCAGCCATGGACCCTCCAAATTGCCGATTGCCAATTGCCAATTGCCAAATGCGGATTCCGGGAGTCTTCTTGAATCCGAAATCGGCAATCGGAAATCGGAAATTACTTCACTGTTGCTGCCGAAGCGGGGCGATACTCAACAATGTGACCCGCTATGGCGGAGGCGGCCACCGTGTAAGGCGAAGCCAAATACATCTGCCCCGGTCCGCTGCGGCCGGGAAAGTTTCGATTCTGCGCGCTGATCACCACCTGCTGCTTTAAGGTGGTCACGCCCGGACCCGCGTTGATGCAAGCCCCACAGCTCGGCTCGATCATGTTGGCTCCGGCCTCGCGCAGCACATCAATGTAGCCGCGCTCCTCGCAATGCTGTCGTACTTCAACCGACCCGAACTGAATGAAGCACTGAACGTCAGGATGAACTCGCTGCCCGCGGGCAAGCGCTTCGCGGAACACCCGCACGTACATGTCCAGATCTTCCTTCTTACCGGCAGTGCACGAGCCTCCATAAGCGATGTCAATCTTAACCGGCTCCGCGAGCTCGTCGACGAAAATTCCGTTGCCGGGATCGCCGGGCGTCGCGATCATCGGACGAAGCTCGTTTGCGTTGATGTCGATAGTCAGCGAGTACTCGGCGTCGGGATCGCTTGTCATTCCTTCGCACATACGTTCGGCTTCGGCGCGAGGGATGCCGCGCTCGACGAGGAACTCGACGGTCTTCTGATCGGCGCCGACGATGCCCGTGAAGGCTCCGACCTCGGCGGCCATGTTGGTCATCGTAGCTCGTTCGTCGATGTTGAGATCGGCAACCGCTTCGCCGGTGTATTCAACTATCTGGCCGATCGCGTCGCCGTTTCGCACAAAGTCGGTGCGAAGAATCGCAAGCATGAAGTCCTTCGCGGTGATGTTGTCAGGCTTGCGTCCCGATACGCGAACGCGTACCTGCTCGGGCACGCGCACGCGAACATCTTTGGTGATCCACGAGTTGAAAATGTCAGTGGTACCGACTCCGAACGCGATCGCGCCGACCGCTCCCGAGTGTGGCGTATGCGAGTCCGAACCGATAATGATCTGGCCCGGCAGCGCGTAGCTTTGCAGTATCACGCTGTGACAAATGCCCTCGGAGCCCTGCCGATCGAGTTGCGCGCCGTGCAAGCGAATGCCTTGCTTCTCTGCAAAAGCCTCCTGTTTGCGGACAAGCTCGTGCGCCAGATCGAGCAAGCCCGCCGCCTTGCGCTCGGGCGGCATGACGTCGTCGAGGAAGGTCAGGTGGTCCTGGAAAAGGTAAACCGATGACGGATCGTTGATCGGTTCGTCGCCGACCAGGCTTTCATAGAAGATCGCGGCCATCGGAGTGACGTACTCGTGGCTGAATCGGATGTCTGTCCCTACGAATCCGGCATCGCCGGGTTTGACCGCTTCGACGCCGACCTTGCCCTTCGAAAGATCGACGACGAAGTGACGCGCAAAAATCTTCTCGGCCAACGTCATCGGCCGGCGCTCGGTAGTGATCGGCGGAATCGAGGTCTTGCCTTGAAGCCTGGCGACGTTGAAGGGGAACAGGCCGCCGTACTCGATGATCTGCCGGGTGATTTCATCTTCGCCCGCAGTGAATTCTTCGAGCGGGATCTCGTCGCCGGCGGCGACTCGCCGGATCAAATCGAAGTTGGTCGAGGTCAGCAAGCCGAGGTTCTGGCAGTTCTGCTGGTAGATTCGCTCGTGGTTTTCGGCGATTACCAACCGGATGCCGGCGGCGATCTCCGCATAAGGCGAGGCTTCGCGGCTCGATCCTTTTCCGCGCCGCTTGCCGGAGACGGATGCTATGAAGCCGCCGTTCTTGACGTCGTTACGCTTTACCGGGAACTGGTCGCCGCACTTCAGTCCAAGATAGATGAACTCGCCCAGGGTTTCGTCGAAGTAGTAACAGATGTAAGCCGGGGTCATCTCGTCAGTCGAGATGTCACTGCGCAGGGCCGGGATGTTTTCCGGGTCCAGGTCGGCTCCTTCGAGTTGCGATCTTACGAGTGCGGGATCTTCGGCTAGAAAAAGGATGCGGCCTTTGAGTTGAACTTTTGATGGGCGCTTTTCGACATTGCGATTGAGAAGGCTTTCGATCATTCAGGATTTCCCTTTAAGCAAGATTGTAAATGTCATCTTAACCCGTGAGTGAGCCAACCGCCAATCCTGGGAGCGCAGGCGTCCCCGCCTGCCTTCAACTAGTGACTTGTACCGGGCATTTCGCGAGGAATCAAATCGACAAGGAATCCGTGCAAATCCGTCGAATCAGTGTCATCCGTGGTCTATGCGTTCGGAAG
>JBBPIG010000014.1:0-55826 GCA_038040445.1 Acidobacteriota bacterium
CCCTGCCTGCCGGGCGTGCCCCTATAAATAAAATAACGTTCGCGAAAGAGGCAGGCAGGGATGCCTGCGCTCCCAGGTTACTCGCTGTGCCAGCGCGCCATATGCTCGCGGTGAGTTGATGAGAGCGCTTCGGGTTTGTAGTAGCGATCGTAGTAGTCGACATCGAGATGCGCTGCCTGAAAGCCCAGTATCGTGCGGAACGGGGCAACGAAGCCGGGGAACCGCCCATACCGATCGTATACATACTCGCAGTAGGCAATCGTCGCTTCGATACCTTCTTCGCTTGACCCGGGAGTGGCGGCCTGGACGCCTGCCGGGTCGCGCCACTCGCTGAGCCCAATCTTTCCGCGAAAGGTTCCTTCCGGGCCGAACTTTTCCGCGACAACCGCCATGACGGCGTCGCGCATCGTCGCGAAATACGGCGGACAGTGTCCCCGCAGCAGCACCTGTTCACCCGACTCCAGCCCGAGCGGGAATGGGATCGGTAGATCGCGGCGGAGCAGAGTTGCCTCGATCGTGAACAGATGGCCTTCACCGAAGTATCGACTGGTGGGCATCTGTCCCATTCGAAAGCCGAGTGCCTGGAACCAGCCAAATTCGTGAACCGCATAATTTGGGAAGCCGCCGATTCCCATTGCCTGCGCCATCAACGCCATGTTCTGGTGCATCATGCCCTGCTCGATCGCAACCAGTTCGGCAACCCCAATCTCCATGCGTTGTATGGTTAGAACCTCGTGAGCCGCGGGATCGTCGTTCAAGTGCCCGCCTTTACTTCGAGCGAATCGCTCCAGTCCCGCCGACTTGAAGTTTGCGCGTTCGTCCAGGATGTAAGCGCCGGTGTCGGGACTCAAGATGTTCAGCAGCCCGTTGATGTAAATAAAAGAGAGGTCGTTTATGGGAACGTAATAACTGGTACCCGGCTTGTAGACCGACCAGTGATTGCAATTCAGGTTGTACATTGGATCGATGGGAGGCGCCGCGCGGCCGTCTTTTATCTTTACCCGGGTTCTCTTGTAGAACTCGGTGAGGTTTCCTTTTCGGGCCGCCTCGACCAGGTCTCTCGCTTCGTCGTAAGTCAGGTCCTGCGGCCGCTTGAAGTAGTAGGTTCCCGTATCGTTGCTCACGATGATCGCGACCGCTTGCGCGCCGTCCCCACTGGAGACCGCCCGAGCGATCAAGTGAGTCATGATGTCGCCGCCCTGTCCGGGAGCGAAGGCGAGATCGGCGAGCGCATAGCCCGTGACCCCGCAAGCCGCAAAGGCCAGCAGGGCCTCCTCGTCGTCGGTGAGGGGCATTGGATCGCGCTTGCTCTCAAAGGCCAACGCGCCTTCCATCTTCATTCCCAACCCAAACCGCCGCGATCGCCGATCTCGCAAGGCGTCCAACAGCGAGTAGCTTGCCAGGTCATTCACAGGAATAGTCATTGTGTCCTCCGTTGAATCAAGGAACTCGTTTGTCCATTTCGTTGTAGTCATCACACGCCCGGGTCCCTGCGCCGATCAATCCGCGCTCGCCGTTTTTTCGAGTTCGCTCAAAAGTGCGCGTGCGGTCCTCAGATCCGATGTATCGAACCCTTCTCGAAACCAGCTTAGAAGATCAGCCAATATCTCGCGAGCACGGCCGCGCTCGCCTTGTTTCGCCATAAGACGACTGAGACTGATCGTGGCGCGGAGTTCGTGCGACTTTGCACCCCGTTCCCGCGCGATACTGATAGCCCTGAGAAAACTTGCTTCTGCACCATCGCCGCCCGGGTTTTCGGCATTCGGCGGTGAGGTGCTATCGACCTGCCTGCCCGTGTCAACGAATTCCACCAGGAGGTCGCCCATGGCACGGTAAAGCTCGGCTTCGAAGAAGCGCTCGCCGGTTCGGTCAGCTCTTGCCAGGGCTTCGGCTACGACCTTCAATCCCTCCTCGACGTGCCCCGCTTCGCGATACACGTCGGCCATCGAGACCTGGTATCCGGTCCACGACATCTCAGCGCCCATGGCGGATAGCACCTGAAAATGCCGCCGCATCTCTTCGATTCCTTCTTCGAATCTTCCCTGTAACGCAATCGCCCAACCTCGATGAATCGCGGCATAAGCGAGGTTCAACGGAAAGCCGTATTCAGTCGAGATCGCCATCGCTTCCTCCGCAATCTCCTGAGCTCGGTGCGGCAATCGAAGTTCGAAGTAGAGCTGCGGGATTGTCAGCAACGCCGAAGCCGACGTAAACGGGTGTGCCTTACGCCGGGCTGTCTCGACGCATTTCTCCGTGAGGGTTGCCGCCTGATCCGGATATCCGGCTACCCACACCAGCCAGGCAAGACGCGATTGAGCGACCATCGCCGCATCATTGCCGTAGGCGTAAGCGTCGTCGAGAAACTGTTGTGGATCAGCGAGTGTCAGTAACCGTTCGTAGTTTTCACGCGCTTGCCGGTGGTCCCCCATGTAGTCTGACGTAAAGCCCCGGGCGAAGTGCGCGCGACTCAACAAGCGCGGCTGCTCCGCGATCTGGGCGAGTTTCATAAGACGGTCCGCCAGATCGCTCGCCGTTTGAAAGTCCGCTCGGATCACATAAACGGTCCAGAGCCCATACAGCACTCTGAACACCTTCGGGCTTTCACCAAACTGGTGACAGAGTTGCCGGGCCCGGCTGAAGGCGTGCTCGACTTCCGGCGCGGCAAACCCCTTTATCGGCGGAAGGGTGACGCCGAGTGTCATCTGACCGTCGAGTTCTCGCTGGTCGCGCTCCGGCCCTTCGGGCAGCTTGAGAATCAGGTCGACGCCGCGCCGCGACAAAGCGGCTGCCTCTTGATAGGCAAAGACGCTAAGGGCGTGTTTCGCGGCGCTCATGAAGTAGGCTGAAGCGCGATCGAAGTCCCGCGCCGATTCAAAGAGCAGCGCAAGTTCAGACGCCACCTCGGAGGCTTTTTTGTCACCGTAGAAGCTCAGCAGCGCCTGCGCAACCGCCGCGCTCAGCGACGCCTTGCGTGTGGGTTTCAGCGATCCATAAAGCGCATTCTGATAGAGAGCGTGTACGAAGCGATAGCGCAGCGTCAGCGTCCGATCCGGGAACTCTTGCTCGCCGGTGAGCTTCACAAACGCGTGTGTCCGCTCCAGGATCTCCAGCCGTTCCTCCACGTCGGCCGAATCGGCGCCGAGCGCTTTCGATAGGACCGCCGAGTCGAACTCGTAGCCTTGCACGCTGGCGCAGACCAGCAACTTGCGATCTTCCTCCTCCAGTTGGTCGAGCTTACGTTCGATCATGCTTCGAACCGACTCGGGTAAGTCATGGGCCAGATCGGGCGCCGATTGCGCCAGGATCCACTTGCCTTCTTGCTTCCTGATGACTCCCCGGTCGCGCAGATATCTCAGCAGATCGACCATGAACAACGGGCTGCCCTCGGTCTTTTCATATATCAGCTCGACGAACTCGCCCGGGAAATCGTGTCCGGGAAACTCGAGCGATAGAAAACTCCTGATGTGCTCCGAGTCGAGTAGTCCGAGAGGGATTTCGTGACAGAGCCCCCGGCCTTGCAGATCGAGCTTCACCAGCAGGAACGGATGTTTGCTTAGCAGCATCTCCGATGACCGATAGGTGATCAGAATCAGCAGCCGCATTCCGTCGAGCCTGGTTGCGATGTAGGCGAGCAGATCCACGGTTGAGAGATCGGCCCATTGAAGGTCGTCAAAGAAGAGAATCAACGGACGCTGCTGTGACAGTTCACCGAACAGGGAGCCGAGTTGCCGCTTCATCTGTTGCTGAGTCGCGTTTCTTACTTCATCGTTGAGCCGATCCGAGGTGCTTTCAGTCAGTTGAGGCGCCACCTGGATGTACCAGGTCGGTGCTATCGCCGCCATTAGTCGAGCGCCGGCTCCGCTGCCTTCTCCGCGCAACAGGCTCTCGAGAGCCTCGAGAAACGGCAGGTAAGCTTCGGCGCCGGCCATGCGCTCCGAGCAGCGGCCGCGCGCGATGCCGGAACGTGCGCCGCTGGCCGTCAACTCCGCGAGAAAGTCTTCGACTAGAGTTGTCTTGCCGATCCCCGGCTCGCCCGCGATACAAATCATCGACCCGTGCCCCGCTGCCGCCGCCGCAAATCCATCTTGTAGTCTCCCGCGTTCTGCTTCGCGGCCGACGGTTAATCGCCGCGGAGTTGTGGGAGCCGCCGCTACTGAAAGGATTGTGGATGAGGGGAGAATGGAGGTGACGTGCTCTTCCAATTCCGCGCTTCGATCCAACTGGGCCAGAGCCGCTTCAACCTCGACTGCGCTGGGCCGGTTGCGCCAGTCCTTCTCCAGCATTTGAAGGATGAGTCTGTCGAGACTCGCCGGGATTTCGGGGTTGAGGAGCGACGGGGAAACAACCGGCTCGGCCACTATTGCGTGCAGAAAGCCGATCACCGAATCGGCCTTGAATGGATGCCTGGTGGTCGCCAGTTCGTAAAGGACGATCCCTAAGGAGAACACGTCGGTTGCTACCTCTAAAGGTTCCGCGCGAGCCTGCTCCGGTGACACGTAGGCCGCCGTGCCGATGAACGCGCCGGGGCTGGTCGCGAACGCCGTCTGAGCCGATGAGATATTGCCGTCAGGCGAAGCGAGCCTCGCCAGGCCGAAGTCGAGCACCTTCACATAGCCGTCATCGCGTACCATCACGTTCTCAGGCTTGATGTCGCGGTGAATGATACCGGCGGCGTGCGCGACGGCCAGCGCCCTGGAGACCTGCCTCCCGATTGCGGCCAGTGAGCTCAGAGAAGCTCTTTGATTCACAATCGCGCGCAGCGTGCGGCCCTCGATGTACTCCATGACTATGAAGCGGCCTGCTTCATCGTCGCCAATATCGTAGACGGTTATGATGTTCGGGTGGTTTAGCGCGGACGCGGCTCGGGCTTCCAGCATGAAGCGGCGCAGCCTGTCTTCATCGGAGCATAGCGCGGTGGGGAGAAACTTGAGCGCGACCTTGCGCGCGAGCCTCAAGTCCTCGGCAAGGAAAACTTCACCCATTCCACCGGCACCGAGTTTTTCAAGGATGCGATAGTGCGAGATAGTCCGGGTGATCATTCGACGATGCTCGCGTTGCCGCCTGAAATACCAGAGCCTTCGTTTCAGGAGCCGGCGTTGTGCGCGAAATAGGTGTGAGTCTGCTTGTCCGTGCCTCTTCTACCTCCGGCAGTCGAGGTTTGTCAAACGGTTTCATATTTGATTCCGGCGCGACCGCGGAATCAGAATCCGATTGTCGCGATTCGGCGCGACGAAGTCGGAACACGCAAGACCGGTTAGGTTAGATTGATTTCTGTGAAGCTATTGAGCACCCGAAGTAACCTTAACGCTTATCCGGTGGCCCAGGCGATTGATCGGCGGGTCGAAAGGTTGGTTACAAATTCAAATGCCGGAGCTTGCTTCGTCATCATATGCAGCCGATCGCCGGTTGCTTCCGCCTGGCGAAAGGTCGAGCGATTCGATCACTTCTTCGATTATGTCGCGTGTGATCACTTCGGCTCCGGCGGCGTAGCCGTACAAGAGGGCGTTGTCACAAATGTTGTTTACTATGCGCGGGATGCCTTGCGAGACATTGCCGATCAAACCGATAGCGCCGCTATCAAACAGGTTCACGTTGGTTGCGCCGGCTTGCTTCAAGCGGAAGCGGATGTACTTGTTGATTTCGAACACGCTGAGCGGCTTGATCTGGCAGCGCAGCGAAACCCGTTGTTTTAGCTGGCGAAGCGCCGGGCGGTTGAGCGAATCCTGCAACTCGGGCTGCCCTGACAGTATCACCTGCAACAGCTTTTCGCTGTTCGTCTCGAAGTTCAACAGCAAACGTATTTCTTCGAGCAGCGCCGTCGGCAAGCCGTGCGCCTCATCGACGATCAGCACCGTGCGCTGACCCTTCGAATGACGCAACGCGAGGAAGTGTCCGAGCGCCGCGAGCAACTCGGGCTTTGAAGCGGTCTTGTTCAGACCAAGCTCAAACTCATCAGCCAACTGCTCAAAGAATTCCGACGCGGTAAGAAAGGGATTGAAAATGTACACGCACAACACTTCGTCACTGAACTGCTGAAGCGCTGCGCGCAACGTGGTCGTCTTGCCGGTGCCCACTTCGCCGACCACGACGACGAGCCCTTTGTTGTGCTCGATCGCGTAGCGGACCGTCGCGAGCATTTCAAGGTGGCTCTCGGTCTTGAATATGTATCTGGGGTCCGGCGTCAGCCCGAAGGGCATTTCCTTCAGACCGTAGAACTCAAGGTACATCGGTCAGCTCCTCATTCGTCAGCTCGCGTTCGTAGTCCCGCCTTCAGGCGGAAGCTCGTAGCTAAAGGGTGTCGTCAGATTCAAACTTCCGCCTGAAGGCGGGACTACGAACGAAAGATTCCCCCAACTGTCGTTGTGGTATTTCAGAGCGCTCCTTGTTGGGTACGCCCATTAGTTCTTAGAGCTACTGATCGCATCATCGAGCGCCGCCTGTAACGCAGCCGCGCTGGCGAAGCGCTTGGCCGGTTCTCGGTCTAACAGCTTCATAACCACATTCGAAACCGCCTCGGGCACATCCGGCGAAATCAAGTGGGGCGGTGATGGCCTGAAGCTCACCTGCCTTCGACTCACGTAGGCCGCGTCATTCGAGTCGAACGGCGTCCGGTCGGTCAGCATCTCGTAAAGCAACGCGCCAAGCGAATACAGATCGCTGCGATGATCTACCGTCGCTCTCCGCGTTAGCTCCGGGCTCGCGTATTGAACACGCGGTCCTTTCCACCTTTCCGAACCCGCGTTTGCTTCTACTCCGAAGTCCGCAATCGTCACCCAGCCATCGGGTTCGACGAGCACGCATTCGGGCTGCAGCCGCAAATGCAACACGCCCATCATGTGCGCGTGATCAAGCGCGCTGGCGATCTGATCGGCGATTTGCGCAGCTTGAGTTGCATCGAGCCAGCCGTTCCGATCGAGTAAGTCGCCGAGCGTTCGGGCGTCTTGCTTGTGCTCGACGACGCAGAAATCAACGCCGTGCGCGTGTTCGGCATTGGTGTTAGCCAAAATGTTCATGTGCGCCAGCTTCGACGCGGCTTGAGCCTCGAGGTAGAACAACTCTCGCGCTCGGGCGTGGCCGGCCGCGTGGGTTGAAAGGACCTTGAGCTGCACAGTCCCGCCGCGCAGGTCGCGCGCCAGATAGCGTTCGACCTCAGAATCCGATTCAAGCGTTTTCAAAACGGTGAAGCTGTTCGCAAGCGCTCGCCGAACACGCTCGATGTCCGGTTCAGCGACAGGCGCGGCAGCCGCGGCAACCGGACGCTGCGCCGTTACCGCGTCCCGGCGTCTGTCTCCAATACTGATGACCCTTGCATTCATAGCAGACTAAGGTCCGTGCTGCCTCACCAGCAGATGCCCTGATACTGCTTCCGTGTGTCCGGCACATCAAACAGCCGGACCAGATCGATGATCAAGCGTCCATTGTTCAGCTTTTCAGCAAGCACGCGAAACTCGTCTTCTTTCTTTCCGATGATGATGATCTCGGCCTGTTCGATCACCGCCCCCAGGTCAGAATTCATCAGCGAAGAAATGTGCGGAATCTCGCGCTCGATGTACTGTTTGTTGGCGCCGAACAACCTGGCAAGCTCGACATCGCGATCGTAGATCGTCAGCTTCAGACCCTTGCCTATCAACGTTTCGATAAGCGTCACCATGGGGCTTTCGCGCAGGTCGTCCGTGCCCGCCTTAAAGCTCAGCCCTAACACACCGACGTTCTTGCGCCCGCTTCGCAGCACCGTATCGACCGCCCGATCGATCTGCTGGCGGTTGCTCAACAGGATCGAGTTGAGCATCGGGGCTTCTACGTCCAGCTCTTTCGCCTTGTAAGTTATCGCGCGGAGGTCTTTTGGCAGACACGATCCGCCGAACGCAAACCCCGGCTTGAGATAATAAGGTGACAGGTTGAGCTTGGTGTCTTTGCAGAAGACATCCATCACAACGTGGCTGTCCACTCCGAGCGCTTTCGAGATGTTGCCGATCTCGTTGGCGAAAGTGACTTTCAACGCGTGAAAACTATTGCACGCGTACTTGACCATCTCGGCCTCTTTGATTCCCACGTTGACCAGCGGAGCTTCGATGCTTGCGTAAAGCCGCTGCAAGGGAAGAAGCGATTCTTCATCGTCGGCGCCGATCAACGTAAACGGCGGATGGCTGAAGTCATAAATCGAGGTGCCCTCGCGTAAGAACTCCGGGTTGACCGCGACGCCGAAGTCGCGCCCGGCGCGCTTGCCAGAGAAAACTTCGAGCGTGGGAATGACGACCTGCTCGATCGTGCCCGGCAGCATCGTGCTGCGCATTGCGACGATGTGATAGCGGCCCTTCTCGGCGAGCGCTTCGCCGATCTGCTGACACGCTCTCTTGATGTAGCTCAGATCGAGGCTGCCATTGTGATTGCCGGGCGTGCCTATGCACACAAGCGAGACGTCCGAGTTGGCGACCGCTTCGTTGGCGTCGCTTGTAGCGCGAAGCTTCCCCTGCTTCACCGCCCGGGCGATCAACTCTTCGATTCCCGGCTCGACTATTGGGCTTCGGCCGCCGTTGATGATGTCGACCTTCAGCGGGTTCACGTCGACGCCGATGACTTCATCGCCGTTGTTGGCGAAGCAGGCGGCCGAAACGCACCCGACATAACCCAGACCAAATATGCTTAGTTTCATTTCAAACCTTTGGGAGCGCAGTCATCCCTGCCTGCCTGGCCTTTGCGCCGGAAGAAGCAGCGCGGGAAGAAGCAGGCAGGGATGCCTGCGCTCCCAGGCTTACTCGCGCCAAAACCTCTTCAAAGCGTTCCGTGATCACCTTCCAATCATAGCGCGCCGCCTGCTCGGCTGCAGCGTTCTCGATGCTACCGCGCAACTGTTCGTTCTTCAACAGAGCGATCATCGAGTCGGCAAACTTCTCCGAGGAATCGGCAATCAAGATGTCGCTGCCGTCATTCACGTCCAGCCCCTCGGCTCCAATCGACGTCGATACCGTAGCTTTGCCCATCGCCATCGCTTCGTAGATTTTCAAACGCGTTCCGCCGCCGACACGCAACGGGACGATATTAACCGTTGCTTCTCGATAGTGTTCGATCACCGACGCGACTGTGCCGGTCACTTCAATCGAGTCGCTCGCGAGCTTAAGGACTCGCGGAGGAGGATTTCGCCCGACGATTCTGAATCGCGCGCCGGGCACTGCCCGTTTCACCGCAGGCCAGATCTCGCGGCAGAAATAATCCACGGCATCGATGTTTGCTTCCCAGTCCATCGACCCAGCAAAGACCACAAGCGATCTGGGAGCGCAGGCATCCCTGCCTGCTTCTTCCCGCGCAGACGCCAAGCAGGCAGGGATGCCTGCGCTCCCAGGCGCTGGCTCGTTTGGCTTCGCCTGTTCCGTGACCTCTCGCCCGGCCCGATACTGCTGCAAGTCTACTCCTGTGGGAACCACGCTTATCCGGGAGACGCCGGTCATCGTGCTCATAAGCTCGCGGTCGTTGTCCGACACGGCGATCACGTGATGAAACCTGCCAACTGCCGCGCGTTCGTAACGAAGCATCTTAGCCGCCTCCAGCTTAAAGATCATTCGCTTGAAAAAATCAGGTTCGTAACGAGCCTGCCGCTGCCAGAGCGACGACTCGACGTTATGCTGAAACAGAACGGTCGGTGTTTCAAGCGCGCTTGGAAAGTTGAGCGAGGCCGCCAGAAAATCACACACCGCCACGTCAAAGCGGTTTGCTGCCAGCAACGCCGCGATCTTGCTTTGCACCTTACGCGAGGTGAATTTAGTGACCGCGTAGGGTGCCTTTGAACGAAGCCGGCGTAGATAGTCGAAGCCGCTCGCGAGCATGTTCGAGTCCGATCCTCCGGTGTGAACAGCCATTGCGCCCGGCAAGTGCTCTTCGATCTCTTTCTCGTAAGCCTCGTCGCGCGGCCCGCCATAGTAAGACAGCAACGTGACATCATTTCTCGCCTGGAGCCGGCGAAGAATGTTGTACGACCGGATCTTCCCGCCGGTGTCTACCGGGAGCAGCTTGCCCGCTTTGACCCAAAGAATTCTCATATCTGCCTAAACAATCGCGCTTGCGGTCGCCAACTGGCGCGCGACCCCAGTCTCGGAGCTGACCGGCTCGCCATCGAAGAAACGCCGTTGCCAGATTTCGAAGTTGATCAGCGCCCATAGCCTCTCGGTATGGTTTTCGCCCGCCCGGTGTTGCGCAACCAGCTCACGAACGAAGTCGGCGTTGAATATCGCTCTTTCGAGCGACCGCGGATTCAGCAAGTACTCATCGACCACGTGGCTGAATGGGCCGCGAAGCCACTTGCCGACGGGAACCGGAAAGCCCATCTTGCGGCGAGTCAAAATCTCCTTCGGCAACAGATCGCGCATCGCCTTCCGCAGAATATATTTCGGGGTCAAGCCTCGAAGCTTCATATTCACCGGCAACGCGGCGGCGAACTCGACCAGCTTGTGATCGAGAAAAGGCACGCGGCTTTCGATTGAAGCGGCCATGCTCATCTGGTCTTGCTTCATCAACAGCTCGTGCAAGTAAGTCTTGAGATCGGCGGCGAGCAACTGATCGAGCAACGAGTCTGAATCCGCGGTTCCAACCAGGTCCAGCGATGTACGATACGGATCGCTTTGAGTCATCTGTTCGCGCGCTTCGCCGGTGAAAAGACGCCGCTGCATCGCTCGTGAAAAGACCGAGAAGTTGTCGAAGTAGATGTCTTCAATCTCGGGCTGAAGACAAAAGAAAGTGCGCGAGAGCTTTTGCCGAACGCGCGATGTGCCGTTCAGTTTCAGAATCGCTCGCTCGATCGCGCGCCGCACTGAAGCAGGCATCGTGGTTTGATAAGCTCGGCCGAGCGCCAGGTTGAAAACAGTCTTGCGATACTTGTCGTATCCTGCCAGCAGCTCGTCGCTTCCCTCGCCGGTCAGCACTACCTTGACGTGGCGGCTCGCCAGCTTCGAGACGAAATAAAGCGGGACGCTCGAGGGATGGGCGATCGGCTCGTCTTCCTGATAGACCAGCGCGGGCAGCGCGTCAAAGAATTGCTGCGGGCTGACGATGACTTCGTGATGATCGGCGCCGAACGCGCGCGCCACCGTCCGCGCGTATTCGAGCTCGTTGGCTTCGCGCTCGTCGAAGGCTACCGAGAAAGTCTTGATCGGTTCGGCGACCATCTCGCTCATCACGGCGACGATGGCGCTCGAATCGATCCCTCCCGAAAGGAACACGCCAAGCGGCACATCAGCCATTAATCGCAGCCGTACGGACTCGCGAAACAGATCTTCAAACTGGTCGATGTATTGGCCGTCGCTGAGGGGCTCATCGGGTTTTGCGAAGCTTACATCCCAGTAGCGCTCGATTCGAATTTGCCCGTCGCTCCATACCAGGATGTGTCCTGGAAGCAATCGCTTCACGCCGCGAAACAGAGTGTCTTCGCCGGAGGTGGAACGGTTGGCGGCGTAATCTGCCAACGCATCGTAGTTGAGTTCGGCTCTCACCGCGCGCGCCTCTATAAGAGCTTTGATCTCCGACGCGAAGCAGATTACGCCATCATCAGAAAGCGTGTAATACAGCGGCTTGATTCCAAGCCGGTCGCGCGCCAACACGAGCCGGCGCCGCGGCGCGTCCCATATCGCGAATGCGAACATCCCGCGAAGCTGCTCGACCGCGCGCGGGCCGCGTTCTTCGTATAAGTGAATTATCGTTTCGGTGTCGCTGGCGGTTTGGTAAACGTGCCCGCGTTCCTCGAGCGCCGGGCGCAGCTCGCGATGGTTGTACACCTCGCCGTTGTAAGTTATCCAGACCTTGCCGTCCTCGTTAGGCATCGGCTGGTGACCGCCGGCCAGATCGACGATGGAAAGCCGCCGATGTCCGAGCCCAACAGCTCCATCGACGAACACTCCGGCATCATCAGGTCCGCGATGCGTGAGGCTATCGCGCATGCGAACCAGCGCCGCCGCGTCAACCGAGCGGTTCAGCTTTTCCGGAATTGCGATGCCGCAGATGCCACACATCCAGACTTATTCCTCTCCTAAAAGCTTCCAGACTGAGCCTTCGACGGCGAACCGGGCCGCCCGGGAGCCTGATGCTAAATCGAAGCTGAGATTGTTGACCACGACTTTGGTCTGGGGGTTGTAGAAGGATAAGTCAAAACGGCTGGCGCCGTGAATAGTAATCTCAATCTGGCCTCGATTTATTTGAAGGGCGCACCATCTAAAGGTACTGGGCGAATCGAGGGCCAAGCACTCCAGTTCGAATCTGCTTCCGTTTATCAAGCAGCCGCGCGTGAAAGTTCCGGCGACGAATCGCGCCCACCCCATCGAGCCGGACGTCGTTATCAAGCCGTGTCTGATCGGTGTCGCTTGCTCACCCATCAAAATGACATCGAGCAAGTCGCCGGCACGGATCGAATACACGCCGTAGGAACGGTCCTCCAGGGTGATCACGTCCTGCCGAGTGACACGCGTTTCTTCGATGACCGGCGGTGCTTGATGAGCGCCGGCGGAGGAAGCTATAACGCTGACGAGCTCGTGAACCCTTTCGCCTTCAGATTCGAACAGCGCCACAGGCGCGGGTTCGCGTTGACCGTAGCCTCGTGACACCCATCCGTCTGCGATTTGTGTCTTCTGCTCGCTCTGACCAAACACGCTGATTGACAGCGCGTTCCCGGAAGCGTCCAAAGCCTTCACGTTGTTGTCGCCGGCAATAACAGAGCTACCCGGCGCTATGTGATATCGCAAAGCGTAGCGATGGCGTTGGCGAGCGTCGAACTGATCGCGCACAAAAAGCAGCGGAGAATACTCGGAGCTCTGCTTCAAAAAGAAGAGCGACCTGGTATGTGTGACCGGGTCATCGAGCCGCTCATAGCCATCGTGGGAGCCCTCGAAATAATCAAACGCGCTGTCGGAGATGAACTCATTCGCGTTAGATCGAGCGATGTGCTCCCATCCAAAAGGTCCGGCTGGAACCGACTGCGGCTGGTCGTCGACGGTCGCGGTATTGTGTGCTTCGCTTGAGCGGAACTGATCGCGCAGGCTCGCATCACCCGTGTAGGTGAAGGTCCCCGGGTCCACCAGCCAGGTTTTTCCGTCTAAGGCGTACTCGAATGCGAGCGCATCCGCATGCCCGTGAGCGCCGGTAGATGAACCGTGAGGTCCACAATCCGCGAGCACGTAGCTGGACTGCTTGGACCACCCGTCTCGCATAACGTAACAGCCGCCATCGTCAAACGCGCGACTGTTATCGAGTGGGGCGCTCGCTTCGATCTGATCGTAGCAAGAGAGTGCGTCCGGGCCGCCGAGCCATAGCGTCTCGATCGCCGCATCGCCGGCGACGAACTTCCAGTCGCCCCTACCCAGCAACGCCGCGCCCGTCGCAAGCGTGTCGCGAAAATCATCGGCCGGGCGGGCGTTCAGCGAGAGCAGCCGCCCTCCATCGTCATCGCCATAGCGCGTCGATGTGCCGTCGGGTCTGCCGATCCACATCAGGTGATCAAGAGCCAGCGCGAGCCGGTCTTCCACTTCGCGCGGCAGCTTCACGTTGGCCGCGCGAGCAAGCAAGAGAAGATGCGTGTAGAAGTCCACGGTGTAGCGGTGATAGTAAGATGACTGCTCGAAGTAGACTCCGTCGGGACGGATGTGCTCTGGTAGTTGATTCAACAATACGCCGAGGCCGGTAACAGACCAGCGCTTCGCGCGCGCCAGTTCAGGCAGCGCCGCCCCCAGATAGAACAACCCGAGCGCCTCGCCGGTCAGGTGCGTGTTGGGGCTGAAGTAGTGTGAGAGATACGACTCGATGTGACGGCCCTGGGCGATCAGATATTTGAAGAAGCGCGAAACGAACTTTGAAACCAGGCGATCCGAATCGGCGCATAAATGCAGCGCCCAAAGCCAGGCGATCACTCGAAACGAAAGCTCGAGACTGCTCGCCCAATTGATGCCGATCTTCGGCGGGTTGGCGTCCATCCACGACGACGCCTGCGAAACGAATGCTTCAACGAAACGCTCATCGCCGGTCAGCCAGTATGCCTGCCCGAGCGTGACAAAGTGCGCGTGCCGGTTTAGTTCCCAGGTAACCTTCTTATCGCCTGCGATATTTGGGTCCAGATAGTCGATCTTGCTCCAATGAGTGAGTGGCGTTCGCTTGCCGGTCGTTGGATCGAGATGCCAATCGATCGGATCGCCAAAGCTCAGATCAGTGAAGCCGAGCAGATCGAAGCGGCCGCGAATTGCCCGCTCCGCGCGTTCGAGGATCGCTTGCCGTTCATTTGGGAAGCGCTGCTTAATTATTGCGGAAGTCTCGTCGCGGCGAGCAAGCGAAGCGAAGAACGGAAGCGGGGTTGTCGAGTGAGAAGCCGATGTGGTCGAAGAACGGATGCGATCGAGAATGAGCATCGCCGAGCCTTCGCCGTTTCCGTTGCGCGACGCGGGATCGATCTCGCGAAGCAGCGCTTCGTCGGCCATCTCCACGGTGCCCGCGCGAAGGAGGCGCTCGTTCAGTTTGGCGAGTTCCTGCCGGCTGCGAACACCTATCTCGTGAAGGCTCTTTCCGCGGAGCTTCTTCAATTGTGCGATAGTAGAGGCCATTGGGGAATTGGTCCTTCTCGCGGCGCCCATCGACAGACTCGGCGTTCATGTATCTAAAATGTCTATTTGAGGGATTTCCCCAGAAGCGAGGCCGGCGGATATGACCCTTTTGGGTATTGCGCCAACGTTGGTGGTCGGAGGGGACCATTAAGGCCAATCCCAACGGGATTGCATCTCATAGCCCAAGGTTGTCGTACTCGGCTACCTTGGGACGCCGGATCGCGACGGGTCCCAACCCCAAAGGGGTTGCGCCTCTCGCGCCAAGGAAGATGAACAACGAAACGTGCCGGTGCTGTGTAAACTGCTACCTAGGCCGCAACCCCTTCGAGGTTGCCACCAACAACCGACTCGGCGCGGCACCGTCACCCAGGGTAGCCGAGTACAGCAACCCTGGGCTGAGAGATGCAACCCCGTCGGGGTTGCTCCACCAACTGCTTAGCTGGGGTTCTTACTGCAACCTCCCACGAGGGCGATGATCTTCAGTCTGTGAGGTGTCAAACTCGGGACTTACTTCTTAAACACGAATTGGCTACAACCGAGCCCCACGCCTCCGCATTGCATGCGAGCCAGCGCAAAGCCGCGCGCTCGGTAAAAGTCGAAGAGCTCTTCGGGCTTGGCGACTTCATACGGATAGCCGCCTACCCAGTCGACGATGTCCCGCCAGCGGCTCATACCTCGCTCCGGGCGCGGCTCGGTCCACGAGCGAACGTACTCTCGGATCTTAAAACTCACGAGTGCGCGAAGCGCTGATTTCGTCTCACTCGGCGCCGAGACCACAAGAATGAACGGGAGCCTCAAAATCCTGGGCAGATTGTTATAGGTTCGTTTTATCCATTTCCAGCGCGCGCTCTGGCTGCCTGTATCGTTGTAGATCGCGATGAACAGCTTGCCGCCTTCCGCGACCGGCAATCGAGCGTTATCAAGCGCCCGCCACATCTGGCCGGTGTGGTGCAGCACCCCCCAGGAGTAAACGACGTCGAACGTTCCGAGCGACTTCAGATAATCCACATCCAGCGCGGAACCCTCCTCAACCTTCCAGCTCAGGTCGCCGGCGAAATAGCGCCGCCTCAGCTCAGCCGTGCAAGCTACAGAGTACGGATCATAGTCGAAGGAATGCACTCGCGCTCCCAGGCGTCGCGCGGCGAGGCTGTACAGACCGCTGCCCGAGCCGATATCCAGGAAGCTCTTGCCGTTCAGGTCTTCGACTTCGAGCCAATTCTTGAGCGAGCTCGCGGCCCTAGCGATTCTGTCTTCGTCGACGAGCGTCAGAAATCGAGCCCAGTTTTTTCCGAACTCGAACCTCTCGCCTGAAGCGACTTCACGTTCGTGCAATCTCATCCCCGATTCGATTTGTGCTTCAACCATCATATCCTCGCTGTTCCTCCCTCTCTTCCGCCTCGCTGGACTTTAGTCCAATTCTGCACGCCGGCTTAACCGCGGGCCGAACGCGCCCAACCAATCCCATCATTAATGAGAATAGAAAGTCCGAATCGGCCACGTTTTACAATTGGCGAATCCCACCCATGGCAGCGACTGTGTAAAAACCCCCAACTTGAAGTTGGGGGTTCGCCCTCCTAACGGAGTGCGGCCTGGCGCAGCCTCCCGTTCCATAAACATGGCCCTTCTACCGGAGGGCGATCCCCCAACTGAAGCTGGAGGTTTTGACACAGTCTTTGCCGTCGGTTGGATTAGCGAAGCCCATCTGTTCTAAAATCACGATCTCGTCTCTTTCACCAATTCCTGATAAAGCTCAAACACAGCTTCGAGGTTCTGCTCATCGGCAGGGCCACAACTTTGCCGCTCGCTGCTGTTTGTCAGTCGTCGTTCAATAGCTCCGCGAAGCGCGTTAATGCCCGACGCCGGAATCAAATCAACCCCGCTTGGGCGCATCTGGTTGTCGGTCGCAATCACCGGCACTCCGATGTGCAAGGCCTCGCGCACGGAGATCGAATCGCCATCGTAAAGCGTCGTGCGCAGGAATAGATCGCTTTCGGCAATCACCCGCAGCGTCTCTCGATGTGGAACGTCTCCGGGCAGCAATATGTGTTGAGCATATGGCTTGCCGCTGATTTGCGTTCGCAGATCAGCTTCGAGGCTGCCTGAGCCGATGATCACCAGACCGGCCTTTGGAAATCGCTCGCGTACCGCGCCGAGAGCTTCGATTTGAAGCGAAAGATCATACTCAGGCTCCAGCAATCCAACAGTCGTGAGCAAGGGCGTGTGAGATTCGAAGAAGCGCTGCAACCGAGGCGAAAGCGACTCGGCCGGTTCGATGGATAGCGCGTGAGGTTGTATCAGGCGAATCCTATCGGGTCTCACGCCGAGCCTCTTGAATAAGTCCACGAGCTGCTGATTGACTCCAATAACTCTATCGAACCGGCGGAATACGAAACCGCGCAGTGTGCGGCGATGAGCGCCGCGGCCTTCGCCGGAAACCGGATAGCCGCCGGAATGAAATGTCAGGACGACCTTGCGCCAAGGGATCAAGGTGCAGATAAATCCAAGCGCCAGCAATCGCGCAGTAAGCGTGCCGCCGAAGTGCAGGTGAACGACGTCATAGCGCAGCCGCAACAGAAGCTTCACGACCTCGAGCCCGCTCTTGGGGTAATAGACTTCATCGGCATCGGGCTGACGATTGCGTGTCACGTTGATGACGGCGCAAGAAATCCCTCGCCGGCGAAGATACTCGCGAATCGCCACCAGGTGGGTTTGAACGCCGCCGTGAGGAGGCGGATATGGTCCGATTTCAAGAATCCGCATTGCAGTCAGTTCATCCGATAGTTTCGTCCGGATCAATCGCGCACGGGCGCCTGGTTCGCGCAGACTCGAGCATGCGCAGACAGCCAATGGTGGCGCGCGCCCCGTCGCGCGCCGTCACTTCAGGCGTCGTGCCTTTGCGAATTGAGGTTAGGAAAGATTCGAGTTGAGCGCGATAGCCTTTATCCGCAAACAGGCGCGAGCGTTTACGTTGGAGACCGGTCTGAATTTTCAGGCGCTTGAAGTCTTCGACCACGACGCCGGCCCCCTGCGCAAAGGCTTCCACGCGCTCGCCCGCGGAAGCGCGGCTCCCGACGGTGCAATAAGTGAGGTTGCCGATGGAGCCGTCCTCGAAACGAAAGCTTGCAACAAGATTGTTCTCGCCAATCGGCTCCTTCTTGCCGGTCGGAAGCGAATAAGCAGAAACCGCGACCGGTTCAGAATCGAGCAGCCAGTAAAGCAGGTCGACGAAGTGGCACGCTTCGCCCAGGATAGCTCCGCCCGTTGCCGGGTCGGCCATCCAATAGTCGCCGCTGATGCCCGGCGAATTGATGCGGCAATTCAGCACCGCCGGCCCCGAGCGAAGAGCGAGCTGCTTTTTCATCTCGACGTAGAAAGGAGCGAAGCGGCGATTGAATCCAACCGTGAGATGCTTTCCAGTTTCTTTGACTGCGCGGCAAATATCGCGACACTCTTCTTCGGTCAGCGCCATCGGCTTTTCGACGAAGACGTGTTTGCCTGCGCGGAGCGCGGCAAGAGACTGCGCGCCGTGATACTGGTTGCGGCTCGCAATCATCACCACGTCAATCTCGGGATCGCTGAGAATCTCTTCGTAGTCAGAACAGCAGTAAGCCGCGCCGAACCTGAGAGCGTAGGTTTTTCCCCGCGCGCCGCTCGTCGAGCAGACTGCCCGCAAAGTGGCGCCCGGAGCCTTTTTCAGGTTGGGCAGATGATCCCATCGCGCGATATTGCCGGCGCCAACCAGCGCGACTTGCACTTCAGACAGGACAGCCGATTGCGCCGCAACCTGAACTTTCCTTCGCGGCCTGAAAGCCGCTGCCGGTTCATCGGATTCAGCCTCCCGGTAGCGCAACAACACCGCGAGGCTGTTGGAAGATGGATTGAGGATTGTTTGATAAGCCGCGGCCGACTGATCCAGGTCGAACTGATGAGTGATGAGCGGCTCAAGCTCCACGCGGCCCAAAGCGATGAGCCGCAGAAACTCTTCCATGTTCCGGTTCTCAGTCCAGCGCACGTAAGCGAACGGGTAATCGCGCGCCTGCTTTTCATAATCCGAGTCGTAGCTGCCCGGCCCGTATGCGCGTGACATGAACAGTTGAATCTCTTTCAGATACATTTCATACCAGGGGAGATTCAGCTCCACGGCGCCGACTATCACCAGTCGGCCGCGATCGCGACAAAGCTCCAGGGCCAGCCGGGCGGGAGCCGCTGACTTTGCGGCCGCGGCGACTATCACGCAATCCGCTCCGCGGCCCGATGTGAGTGCGCGCACTTCCTGCGCGGTCGAGTTGCCGCCGGCCAGCGCATAATCCGCGCCAAGTCTTCGCGCGAGCTCGACGCGATCAGCTTTGAGATCGAGGGCGATGACCGCGCCGCCTTGAAGCCTCACCAGTTGGGCGACAAGCTGCCCGACGAGCCCGAGACCGATCACCGCAACCGTATCGCCGACGCCGATGTTCGCGGTGCGCACGGCGTTTAGCGCGATGCTGCCCAGAGTCGTGAAGCAGGCGTGTTCGAAGCCAACCGAGTCGGCCATTTTCGCCACGAGATTTCGCCCGGCCAGGATTGTTTCGCCGTGCCCGGTGCCCTCGCCGCCGTACGCCACGCGGTCGCCAATCTCCAGATCGGTGACCGTCGGATGTTTGTCTACAATAACGCCCGCGCCTGAGTATCCGAGCACGGCGTACTCGCTAAACTTTGCTTTGACTTCCGTGACGGTGCGCACAGGGCCTACCGCTTTCATCACGTCGCGAATCTTTCGCAAGTGTGACGGATTGTCGGCGACTTCCTTCAAGACGCCGTCCTGATGAATGCTGGCCGTCTCGGTTCCGCTGCTGATGAGCGAGTAGTGGGGACGAACGAGTACGTGATGCGGCACGACCATTGGGTCGGGGACTTCGTCAACGACTATTTCTTTGAATCCTTTTCGCAGAACCTGTTTCATCTCGTCTTTATCAAGCGCAACCTGCGCTAGTCCTCCGTCAATTCTTCATAGAGATTCTCGACAGCTTCGACCATTCTCTCGATGCTGAACCTGTCCCTCACAAACTCAAAACCACGCGCGGCAAGGCGCCGGCTCGTCTCTTCATTCGCCAGCGCGAAAGTGATTCGTTCGGCAAGCGCGCCTGCATTGGCAGGCGGAACCAGATAGCCGGTCTGGCCATCGACGATCAACTCTTTCGTTCCGCCGACGGCTGTCGCTACAACCGGCACGCCCGCGGCCATCGCTTCCATGACGGCGTTGGGCAGCCCTTCGTGCAAAGATGCAAGGGCCATCAGATCGAACGAAGCCGTGAGCCGCGACACGTCGCTTCGATCGCCGAGCAGGTGCACGTGCTCCCTGATGCCAAGCTGCGCAATGTGATTCTCAATTTCGCCGCGGAGCGGGCCGTCGCCGGCTAAAATGAAGTGAGCCGAGGGCTCTTTCGTGAGCACGCTTGCCGCGGCTTCGATGAAGTAGCGATGGCCTTTGACCGGCTGAAGCCTTGCGATCATTCCGACAAGCTTCGCATTCCTATCAAGCCCAAGCTCGCGGCACAGCGCGTCATGAGTTTCGCGGCGCGCGAAAGGCGAAGCCGCGGCCGATTCGCTTGATGATAGCGAGCTTATTCCGTTCTTGATGACAACGATCTTGCCGGCGGGCGCGCCGTCGTTCGAGATGATGTAATCGCGTATCGCTTCGGAGTTGACCAGTATCCGATGAGCGAGCAGGTGAATGATGCGCTGACCCCAGCGGTGACTTCTGCGATCCGAGAGTTTCAAGTGCCTTTGGCAGGCAACGACCCTCACGCCCGCGAGCCGCGCTGCGGACGCCCCAATCAATCCGCCATAGAAGTCATGCGCGTGCAGAATGTCTACCTGCGCGCTCTTCATTAATTTGCGCAGCCGCCAGAGCTGCTTCACCGCGTTTCGGTTGTAGAAGCTGGTGAGCGGGAATTCGCGCACCTCGGGGAACCGCGCCGCTATTTCTTCGTAGAACGGTCCTTCATTTCGCAGCGCGGCGAGACGCACATCGTAGCGCTCAGAGTCGAGTCGCTTGAGAAGCTCGACGGCCTGCCGCTCGGTGCCACCGATCTCGAAGCTGGTAATCAGGTGAAGCACGCGCGGCCGCCGGCGGACGGACACGCTCGATCGCAGGTCGCGTTGAGCGGCTGCTGTTTCGGTTATTGCCACGCTCATCGCCCGGCCCCCTCACTCACGGTCTCGCTGTTTACGGCCAGGGAAGCAAGCCCAATTCGTTTTGCGCCTTCAAAGTTGGGATCGGGGCAGCGATCGATGAAAGCGCGGTGCCAGAGCTCCAGAGTCAGTAGCCCCCATAGGTGCGTCGAGTTGTCGCGGCGGCCCCGGCGATGTTCATCCAGGATTTCCTCGACCGCCTTTTGATTGAAGTAGCCGCGCTGCAGAGTCCGGCGATCGGTCAGCGTGTCGTAGAGCAGCTCGCGAAGCTCGTTGTTGAACCACCTCTTGATTGGGACGCCGAAACCCTGTTTCTGGCGGTTGATGATTTCATCGGGAATCAGACCACGAACGGCCTCCTTCAAGATGTGCTTGCCCACGGACCCGCGCAGCTTTAGCGACGCGGGTATGGTTTGAACGAACTCGATCAGCTTGTGATCGAGCAACGGCTCACGCGCCTCGATAGAGTGAGCCATGCTCATTCGATCGACCTTGGTCAGTATGTCGCCCGGAAGGTAGGTCTTGCTGTCGAGATACAGCAAATGGTCGAGCCGCTCCGAGGAATTGGGCACGGCGAGCAGCCGCTTGAATGCGTCAGCGGAGTCGCGCCCCGCAAGCCACCGCCGCACGTCGAGCGAAAGCAGATTTCGCTTCGCGTCTTCGTCGAAGTAAGAGACGCTGTCGACGTAACGCGCGTCCGAATCGAGCGAGACGTTGCGCAGGAAATTCTTGCCGTAGGTTGCTCGCGGAATCGCGCGGCTTGCCCTCAGCATGAAATTCCGCCGCAGGAAGCCCGGGATGCGCTCGAACCTTTCGCGATTGCGGTCTACCAGATAGCGATCGTAGCCGCCGAACAGCTCATCGCCGCCGTCACCCGACAGGACCACGGTTACATGCTCGCGAGCCATCTTCGACACGATGTAGGTCGGTATGCTCGAAACGTCGGCGAACGGTTCGTCGTGGTGCCAGATGATTTCCTCGACGATGTTGCACACGTCGGGGGTGACGATGAACTCGTGATGCTCGGTGTTGAAATGACGAGCCGTCATCCGCGCGTAATGAAGCTCGTCGAAGCTGGATTCGGTGAAGCCGATTGAAAACGTCTTCACCGGTCTGTCCATCTCGCGTGCCATCATCGCGACAACGGTGCTCGAATCGATGCCGCCCGATAGGAATGCGCCAAGCGGAACATCGCTTATCAGCCGCAATCTGACGGACTCGGCGATCAACTCGCGGATCCGCTCGGTGTAGTAGCTCTCTTCGCGAACCGGTCCAAACTCGCCGTTCTGAGGGTACTGAAAATCCCAATAGCATCGCGTGCTCAAGCGCCCGTCCTTGAAAGTCAGCGTGTGGCCGGGCAGGAGCTTGAATATGCCGCGGAACGCGCTCGCCGGGTCCGGCACATAGCCGAACGTCAGGAAGTCCGAGATCGCTTCCAGATTCACCTCGCGAGTCACATCGGGGTGTTGAAGAATCGATTTGATTTCGGAGGCGAAGACCAGGGTTTCGCCAGCCAGGCAGTAGTGCAGCGGCTTAACGCCGACCCGATCGCGGGCTATGAAAAGCTTGCGCTCACGATTATCCCAGATGGCGAACGCGAACATCCCGCGAAGCCGCTCGACGCAGCGTTCGCCTTCGTCTTCGTAGAGGTGAACGATCGCTTCAGTATCTGTGTTGGTTCGAAACGTGTGTCCGCGGCGAATAAGATCTTCGCGAAGCTCCTTGAAGTTGTAGATCTCGCCGTTGAATACGATCCATATCGAGCCGTCTTCGTTCGAGATTGGCTGGCGGCCGGTGAACAGATCTATGATCGACAGCCGGCGCATTCCCATCGCCATCCCGCCGTCAACCAGAAAGCCTTCGTCGTCCGGGCCGCGATGCTCGATCACATGGCACATCTGTTGGATGACCCCGCGCCGCTGGTCGGGGCTCATCGTGCCTTCAGGTCCGAACATTCCTGCGATACCACACATAAGACTCAGTCCTAGCTGTTCACCCCCGGCCGCTTCCACAGCAGTCCCGGTGTCGTGACCGGCTCTTCTGTCTGGTGGTAAGCCTCGTTGTCGTCATCGGCCCCTTCAAAACTGTGGAGCCTCTTGAGCGACACCGCGTACGCTACCGGGTAATACAGAAACCACTGATATTGAGCGGATGAAAAGACCGCACAAACCAAGAACCCAATGATTGACGCCTGCACCCCGGCGCTTAAGAAGTGAAGCTCCCGCCTTCGGAAGTTAGTTGCTCGGGATGTTTCGCGTTCGATTTGTTTCAACCGTTTTAGCGGCGCGAAAATCAAAATCAAATATGCAATGAGTCCGGCCACGCCCAGCTCGGCAGAAAGTTCAAGGAAAGAGTTGTGCGCCCTGATGGCGTGGTTGGAATAGACAGGATAATTGGCCAGGCCGATGCCGATGATTGTATGACGCGACGCGACATACAATACACGCATCAACTCTCCCTGGCGTTCCTGCGCTGAGCCAGTCGTGTCCTTGTCCGAGTGGAGGATCGTGAACAACCTGTCCGTATAGCCGACCGGCATCGACAGCGCGAGGACGCCACACGCGGCTAGCACGGCGATTGCAGTTGTGAATTTGTTATGGCGGCCAAGCTTCCACAGCAGGACGCCTCCGGCCGCTGCCAGCCCCAAAAAGCCGCCGCGCGAAAAACTGACCACTACTCCCATCACCAGCAGCAAGCTGCATCCCAGATAGAACACTCGACCGGCGGGCTTGCTGGTCAGCGCGAGCACGATTGCCAGCGGCAGAAGAAGGTCCAACGACATTGCAAGATCATTGGGATTCCCGAAGATGCCGCCAACGGTTCCTTCCACCCTGACGCCTATACCTTGGATCGTCGAGGTGAACTTGCCCTGCGCGAATTTCACGATGGTTCCGGCCGCGATTCCCGCGCCGCAGATCACCACCAGCTTCAAGATCAAACGCAACCGCTCTCTCGAGTCGACCAGGTTGATCATCAGCACAAAGATCACCACCACCTTGAAGAATGTGTCGGAAAGCATTTCGATACTGGCGTCCGGCGACGCCGCCACCGGCGTCAGAACAATTCCGATGAGCACGATCAAGCCGAGCATCGACATCTCGATCGGCCAGATCGTCAGGCGTTCGCCTGCGCTTAGCTTTCCGCCGATGTAAACAACCAGCGTGAGAATGGCGACGATCTTCGTGAAGGCAAACGTGCCGAACACCTCAGGGAACAGCTCGTTGGGCCGCACGTATAACAGAAGCGTAAACAGGAACAAACCGGCGAAGGCCAATGGATGCGAGACGGCTCTGACCGCGGGTTTATCATCAGCGGCGGCGGCGGCGTCGGCGGCCGGGCGTGCTTTCAGAAGCACACTCTCGGCGTGTTGATGAAACAGCGCACCGGATTTCATTTTGTTACTGCCAGCGATCATGCTACTCGTTGCTCCGAAATCTCAGTCGTGGTGAAAAGCCCAGCCGCCGCGATCCTGACTGGTAGAGCTTCTGCAATGCGCCTCGCATCTCGGCCTTCTCTGATGGGGTCACCGCCCCTGCGGCGAAGGCCGCAAGCAGCCACACGGCTATGAATATTGATGAGCAAACCACGAGAGTTATGAAAGGATGCCAGCCGGCGAACGCGAGCCTGACCGCGAACGCGGCCACGCCGGCGACTGCTGCCGCCCCTACCGTTCTCAAGACTGGCGCAAACCGCCGCACGTCCGCCGGTGACATGCTCAGTCTTCGCGCGATTGCCAATAACAGTATCGCGAGATCCAGTGTCTGAACTATGACCACCGCCGTGATAGCTCCTACCAGCCCTGCTGCGTGTATGCCGACGTATAGGGCCGCGGCGCCGACCGGGATCATGGCCAATGAGAGTTTCAGACGGAAGTACTTCAGGTTGTCGAAAGAGCGAAGGATCGAGGTCGGCACACAGATGTATAAGAGAATGTTCAATAGGTTGATCGCGAAGATAGGCGCGGCGGCTACATAGTTCTTGGTAAACAATGTGGTAATGAACTCCTGCCTCACAACAAACAGGAGCACGTACACTGGAACAAAGAAGAGAGCAAGCTTGCGAACGGCGGAGGCCCACAGCTCGATGATGCCCTGGTAGTCGGCGTTTGCTTCGCGCCGGGCGACCTCGGGCAACAGCACGCTGATGACCGAATCCAGCAGCATGCCGAGCAACGGCAACTGGAAGCACCCAACCGCGTAGATCGCAAACTGGTCGGGATCAAAATAATGCGAAACGAAATAGTTGTGCAGATCGGCCTGCATGCCGTAGGCGAGTCCGCCGATCCCGAATGGAAGCGCGTTGGCCAGTTGAGCCTTGAACAGGGGCCAATCAAACGTGCCCCAGAACCGCCCGAAGCGCTTGTGCAGATACCAAACCATGATCAAACACTGAAGCGCTCCCTGTACTACCGCAGCTACAACGACCGCGTGAACGCTTCCAAACAACAGCGCGGCTCCCATCATCAGCCCGCTTTTGGCGAGCTGTATGACGATGATGAACAAGCTAGCCGAGCGAATGTCGTTGTCGGCAACCGCGACTACCTCGAGCACGGTCGAAAGCAACCACAGCAGTATCGCCACTCCAAGCAAGGGAACGTGGGGGACCAGACCGTCGCCCTTGAAGATGACCGTGACCCAACCGGGATACACTGCGAAAAAGAGAGCTACCACCGAGCCGATCACCGCGTAGAAGGCCAACACGTTGAAAGCGATTTGCGGCTTCTTATCCGGGTTGCGCGGCAAGAAATACAGGACGCTCATATTGACCCCGAGGCCGGCGAGCGCGAGCACGGTCAGCATGATCTGGAAGACTTGCTTGTACAGACCGAACTCCGACTGATTCAACGTGCGCACCAGCACTAGCGGCAGCGGGATCGTCATTGCGAACGCGAAGACCCTCGCGGCCGCCAACAACGCCGCCCGCTTAGTCAACCCGTTTCGCCCGGCTGTTGATTCGTTTACAGCCATAGATTTCTCGATTGCTCCACGGCCAGCGCTCCTCCACCGAGGTGCGTCACCATGTGTCTGAACTGTTCAAACCCGCATGTGTTCTTAACGAAGTGCGCGAGGTCGTGCTCGGTGTGAATGCGCTTTAGCGCGAGCGGATTGCTGCGCCCGTTGTTCAAGCCGTAGTCTGCCGTGACTGCGCACTTGTAGCCTGCACGCACCGCTTCCTGTTGCACCGTGGCGTCGTGATCGCCGTTGGGATAGCCCAGCAGTTCTACCTTGTGACCAAGCGCCGACTCGAGCCGGGAGCGTGACTCGCACAGTTCGTAGCGGAGCCGGTCCCTGCTTATTTTGGTCAGTATCGGATGAGTGACGGTATGCGATCCAATCTCGATTCCGTTTGAATCCATCTCGCGCACCTGCTCCCAGGTGAGCGGAAGAAACTCAGCGGGGGGCGCGTCCGGAAGCGGCACGTCGAGCGATGCGGCGATCCGTCGAATCGCGTCGTCTTTCGCTTCATCGGCAATTCGCTTCAGCTCGGCGTTGACTCGCTGGGCGCCCTTACGCCGTGAGATTCGGCCTTCGAGCTCGATTCGCAGCGACTGCTGGTCGATGTTGGCTTCGAGCAGCGAGCTTGCCGCCCTCGACGTGAGGTATCGAACCTTGTCGGTCCACAGCCACGTTGCCTGATCAACGAAGTCCGTAACCACGAAGGCGGTCGCGGGTATCTTGCGCTCGCGAAGAATTGGGTAGGCGATGTCGAAGCTGTCCCGGTAACCGTCGTCTATCGTGATGACGGCGAGGCCGGGCGGTACAGGGACGCCGCTCGTAACGTAGCCGGCCAACACGGACAGCGGAACTATCCGATAGTGATCGGCCAGGTAGTCCAGTTGCTCGGTGAAGCAGCGAACGGAAGTCGATACGCCATCCTCAGCCTCGCTGAAGCGATGGTACATCAGTATCAGCGCCTTGCCGCGATTGGCCCTGCGGAATGGCGCGAACACACCCGCGCTGTGCATCAGACTTACTAGTGCGTCCTTCATCGAATATCTGTACCCGTTCACGAGTGCGGTCTCTCTCGGCTTTCCCTGCCCAGAAACTCGCTTTGACAAACGCGGCGATCAAACGTGCTTGCGAAGGCTGTCAGCTCCTTACTAATCGGCACGATTGATCACGACGCCGAGAATGTCATCTTGAGCGAAAGGCGCCAATGCCTTTGCCATCTGCGCGGAACTGGTTTGACCCGCGCGGACAACCATCAGCGTTGAGTCAGTGAAACGCACCAGCAGGCTCGAATCCCCTCCAGTAGCAAGCGGCGATGAGTCGAAGAGTATAAAGTCGTGATCGGCGTCGAATGACTGGAGCATCTTCCAAAAGCCCGGCGCGGCCAACAGCTCCGCCGGATTGTCGACCGGTCGAATTGTTGGCAACACATTGAAGCCGTAAGGACGAATCGTGATCGCCGCCGCGCCTGGGGGCATTGCGCGGTCGAACGCTTCGTAGAGGCCAATCTCCGGGTTGAGCCCGAGCAGGCGCACAACGGACGGATTGAGCAAATCACAATCTACAACCAGGACTCGCTGCCGGGCGCGAGCGAGCGCGCAAGCCAGATTCAGGGTGACGCACGTACGGCCTTCGCCCTCTTGCGCCGATGCTACAAGCACCCGCTTGAGTCCGCGTTCGGCTGCTTTGGAAATCAAAGACAGGGCGAGCCTGTTGTATTCCTGCGTGGCGCGCGGATCGTAGTTAAAGAACGCAACGAGGTGTGGATCGACGCGCTCGGGGATAAGGGTGACCTCGCGCACCGGCCGCGCCGGCTCTCGCGGCGCAAGCGCGGCGTTCGCAGGGCCACGCTTGGCCTGGTCCTTTGCGACTATCGTGGCGGTCGCGCCCAACGAATAGCGCATGAAGTGAAACTTTTCGGGAGCGGGCTCGGACTGGCCGTCTTGCCCCTCCTCCACTTCGTCAAATAGATCGAGCTCGTCGCTTGCGTTCTGTGCCCTACTTAGCGCTTCGTGTACTTTTCCCATCGACCTCACCTTTCAACCAGGTGGAAGTTCAGAGTTCAACCTTTAGGTTGCTCAGTTTCCTCGTTCGAGATCAGGCAAGCTGAAGCTTGAACTCTAAGCATCCAGGTGGAAGTTCAGAGTTCAACCTTTAGGTTGCTTAGTTTCCTCGTTCGAGATCAGGCAAGCTGAAGCTTGAACTCTGAACATCAGACGACTCCTACTTGCTTCCCAGAATCTGAAATATCTTCGTGGCGTCGAGCAGCAACGCCAGGATTGGAACTGCCGCAGCGCCCAGCACCAGGTACGCGAGCCGGCGCGCGAAGAGTTGACGGGCGCTGCGTCCACGCTCGGAAACGGTCAACGTTTCCGGAATCAACGCGACAACCGGCACTCCCAGAAAATAGTTCACGTCGCGCTCGTCGTAGATCATCGACAGCTTTCGTGCTTCTACTATCGCCGCTCCGATCACGCCAATCACCAGGGCGAGCAGCGCCGCCACCATCATGAGTCTGGACCTGATCGGTCCGGCAGGCGATTGCGGAAGGTTGGGCTGGTCCACCATCTGGAAGAACGGTGTGGCTGGCCCCGCGGTCGAGGGCTGAAATTGGCGAAGCGCATCCTCCCTCCTCAGCAGAGCGGTATAGCGTTCGCGCAAACCTTCGGCTCCAAAGTCGCCTGATACGCCACTCAGGCCAGGGTCCGCCATTGACACTGCCGGGGCGGGGGTGTACGAAGGGGCAATGGAACTCGAGGGAAGGCTGGAGGCCGCGCGCTGTTTGCGATCGATCTCGCGTCTGACTACCTCGAGCTCCGTCTCCATCCGCGACAATTCACGCTGCAGGTTACGAAGCTCGAGCGCTGCAGGCGAAGCCGAGGTCGCCCGGGCCTGCTCACCAACTGCGCTGGCCTGAGCTATCCGCTGATTGATTTCGGCAAGCTGCTCGCGAGCCTGCACCAGTCTAGGGTATTTGTCCGTGAACTTGGAAGAGTAATCTTGAATCTGGCCTTCTAGTTCCGCTTTGCGTCTGAGAAGCGCGCCATACGAGCTTGACGCTCGCGTGTCGTCAGCGGGAGGAGGAGAGGTCCTCACGATTTCCTGCTGCTGATTGACCAGACGTTTCTGGCCGGTGATCTGCGCGTCGAGCGCGAACTGACGATCCTTGAGTGTTTCAAGCGTTGACGCTATCGCGTTGCGTTCGGTGCGCTGACGCTCAAACGCACCCGCGGCGCGGCTCGCGGCGGTGCTTCGATAGGCGTTTGCGATGCGCTGCGTGCCGGCGTGGCCGAGCTTTGCCTCGATGCCGTCGATCTCGGTTCTGATTCTCTGCGCTTCTTCAGCGGCTTGCTGCTCGAGCGTCTTATTGGCTTGATCGAAGAGCGCAACCAGGTCAGTGACCACCTGTTGGGCGGTGACGGCATCGGGGTGACGATAGGAGATGGTGAACGACTCGGGGAACCCTTGCGCATCACTGCGGAATTTCGTTTCGAGCTTGATCTCTTTTTGAAATTGCTGGACGGTGGCGTCCATCTTCGTAACCGGGGCGTAAAGGTTGTAGCGCTGTATCAGGGTCTCGAGGTTCGAGCGGCTGGTTATCTGTTCGGTCACCGCTGCTACCTGAGCCCCGTTTGCCGCCTGACGGTCATATATCGCGCCGGAAACAACTGTAAGCGCGCGTGACTCGTAGACCTTGGGTATGCCTATCACGACAGCCGCAGCCGCCGTCAACACTATCCCTGCTATAAACGCGATTAACGATTTTCGCCGCCAGAGTATCTGTAGGCATTCCGCAAAACCTCTAGGTCTGAAGCTTCCCATATTTACCTCATCAAGTGCCTGGTTGATCGAGCGCAATTTAGACAAGCGCACTCTGATCGTCTCACGATTGGTAAATTCGTAATTGCAGGGATTTTCCATAGGGCTGACAGCGCATTATCGAGCGCCCATCGATGTGGAAATCTTGGGCTTAAAGCAATTTACGTACAGTATGGAAAGGCTTGATGCTGCAATGATCGATGGCCCGTGCGTAACCACATACACCGGCTTGAGAGCTTCGGTGTTGACCGATGAGCTGGACTTCGAACTTCTCGCCCCAGAGTGGGACTGGTTGCTCGAACAAAGCGATCAGCGCGTCTTCTTTCTGCGATCTGCGTGGAACCGGCTCTGGTGGCGCCTGTTGAGGCCGCCTGACAGCCAGCTCTTCATAATTACCTGCCGAGATGAACAGGGCGCGTTGTTCGGTCTCGCCCCCTTTTACTTGCGGCAAAGACGGACCGCCGGCATCCCCCATCTGAGGGAGCTGTTGTTTCTGGGCACCGGCGTTTATGCGCAAACGAGCGAGTACCTGGACGTCGTGGCGCGGCATGGCTTTGAGCGGCAAGTCGCTGAGGCTATCGTTGAATGCCTTGAACGCAGCAACGACTGGGACCGCCTCTGTCTGAAAGAAATTCCAGCGTCTTCGGCCATACTCGTTCATCTGGTGGCCGGACTGGGCGAGGATACTAAGATCGAGGTCTGC
The DNA here is from genome assembly GCA_038040445.1 of Acidobacteriota bacterium. Classification (NCBI taxonomy): domain Bacteria; kingdom Pseudomonadati; phylum Acidobacteriota; class Blastocatellia; genus Candidatus Onstottus; species Candidatus Onstottus frigus. Next base: position 30,213 of record JBBPIG010000014.1, read on the forward strand.
AATCGCTCCTATTACATCGACACCACCGTCGACTGGGAAACGTTTGTGCGCGGCTTGAGAAACTCGGCGCGTCACAACGTCCTTCGCCGCACCCGTAGACTATTGAGCTTGCATGATTGCAGCCTGAGGCTAGTCGAAACGGCCGACGAGCTCGGGCCTGCAATGGACGCGCTTGTGCGGCTACATCAAGCGCGCTGGCAATCCAAGGGCGAGCCGGGGACCTTTGCCTTGCCCGGCGTCGAAGAGTTTTTGAAGGAAGCGATGCGCATAAGCCTTAGCGAGCGGCGGCTCGGACTCACGACTCTTGAAGTGGATGGAGCGATCGCCGCCGTTCGGCTCGATTTCTTGGACAACCACGTCGCCCATGCGTTTCAGGCGGGATTTGATCCAGCTTATGCCAACGACGGGCTTGGTAGTGTGATGAATGGTCTGTGCATCGGAGCGTATCTGGAAGACGACAGCGTGCATGAATATGACCTGATGGGCGGGAACGCCCAATACAAAGAAGCCTGGACAAAGGACTACAACGAGAGTGTCTGCCTGACTTCGGTTCGCGCCGGCACTCGCTGGAAAGCGCATAAGAGCATCGAGAGGGCGAAGCTGATCGGTAAGTCTCTGCTGCGTGCTACAATCCCTGAGCCTCTACGAATTGCCGGTCACCGGCTGATTACTCAACGGCACTACAAATGAAATGCACAGACAAACCTCTCCCGAATCCCATTCACGCGGCATAGAACTTCGATGCAAGAGTTTGAAATAAGCCCGGCGAGCCACAACGACCGGGAGCAAGTAATCCAGCTAATGGGGAAGATATATCCGGGCGATATGGCCGCCCGCTACGACTGGCTGTACACGGATAATCCACATGGCCGCGCGCTGTCGTGGCTAGCGATAGAACGTGCGAGCGGCGAGGCTGTCGGGTGCACTTCGATATTCCCTCGAAAGGTGATGGTCCTGGGACGCGAGCGCGTGGGTGGAATTGGCGGCGACTGCTTCATCGAACCGCGAGTCAGAAGGCAAGGGCTTGCCACAGCCTTGCACGCGGTGAGCTTTGCCCAGATGCGCGAGCGCGGGGTCGATTTCATGTATGGCCCGCCGACGCGGAACAACCTGGGCGCGCTGGTCAAAGCAGGATCGCATCTGGTGACAAACTACAAGCGATGGGTGCGCCCGCTGACCAGCCGGGGAGCATACCGGGCTGCCTTCTCGCGGATGCCGACGAAAGGGCAAGCGAATCTGGCAAACATACCTATTAGGGTGCTCGACCGCCTGACCAGGTCGAACGCGAGAGGATACACGCTCGAAGAGATCAATGACTTTGGCGACTTTGGCGCCGAGTTCGACGTCATGTTTCAGCGAGCGTCAACCGCACATCCAGTTGCCTGTCGCCGCGATTGTAGCTACCTGGCGTGGCGATACCTGGCCGCGCCTGCTCGTAGTCAGACCCCGCTTGCCGTAAGACAAAACGGCCGGCTCGAGGGGTTTGTCGCGATTGAGCGAGCAGGCGAGTTCGCCGCAATAGCCGACCTGTTCAGCGCGCCCGATGCGAAGCTGATGGATGCAATCCTGCAGCTTGCAATAGAAAATGCCGCGGCGGCCGGTTGTTCGAGCATCGAGATAAGCCTGACCCAGGACAGCGCTCTCGCGCGCAGGGTTCGCCGTCACGGGTTCATTGGCCGAGAGGAACGCGGGTTTCAAGTGGCGGTAGCGGATGAGGACCCGCAGCGAGACGTGCTGCTAAAAGCGCAGTCCTGGCATTTCACCGAAGCGGATCAGGATATGGACAGGGTGTTCGTCAGCCCGCCTTCGAGTAATGAGAGTGAGTTTTGAGTACCAAATCAATCCGGAGTTATAACCAACCCTTTCCATGACACACACCGCACTTCACGATTCCCGAACCATGGCAATTGTTACATTGCACAGTCTTGGTGGTCATCCAGCCTTCGCTTAAACGACCTTTGCCTTCACAACGAGGACATCTTCTCGATCCCTTTCCACTACATGAATTACATTGTCCCATACTCTTTCCTCCTTTTGAGTGAAACCCACCTCTCTGAGATTCGCCTTCAGCAGTCATCTGAGAACAAAGAAGGCCAATATCAACGCGAGCACTGAGATAATTAGAACGCTTAGCAGCGAAGAACAACCACCGCCCGCTTTTGCATTCGCCGGGCTACTGAATGTGGCGCTTGATTGCGGTGGCGAAGCTGAAGGTTGCGATATTGTTGGGGCGTTCCGCCCAGCCTGTTCGAGAATCAATTCCATTACCATCTGCATGGTTTCATCAATGGGCGGCGCGTTCTTCAAGACCCACTCCGCGTGGTCCGCAGCCTCTTGCTTATCCCTTGTGTCGCTACAGAGTGTTGCCAGCCGGTTATGCACCTTGGCTAACATAACCTTGTGATCTGGGTTCGCCTCGTCCAGCTTACGAAGCACGCTTGTAAGCATTTCAACTGCCTCCGCCTTCTGGCCCTGCCTTGCAAGATCAAATGCGAATTCAATCATTTCGGGGAGTATCACATCTTGCATCAGAGGGTCGCTTGCTATGTTGTGAACCGCAGAGGACAGGGGGAACTGCCTATCGATGTCATCGATTGTACTTTTATTAACCGAATTGAAGAGTCGCAGAGTTTCTTCCCAAAGATGCTTTATGTTTGCTGTGGCATCTTGATGAGAAGGTGAAGTAGCTCTCGAACCCTTCTGCTGGTCTATGCCATGCAGCTTCAATAGACATACACCATATTGATAAGCCACGAACGCTTTGAATGCTCGGTCTTGCGCTTCCTCCTCTAGAATTGAGTCGAACGCTCTTTGGTAGTGTTTTGCTGCTTCCTCTCTATTTCCCCCCTGAAGGGCCTCAATAGCGTGGTTAAAGCTCTCTAGCGCTGCTTGTCTCGCCGCATTACTGTCGGTCGTCATCGTTGTCCTCCTATCAACCTGAAAGGTGAGATTTGGCATCATTGCGACTACCGCAGCCTTCACCCATCAGTAATTGTTTTAGGTAGCACTTCAGAAATATGCCTGACGGTCGCGGGCATATACATCTTTATGCCTCCTGCGATTCGATCCTACGGGCACAGTCACCAGAGAAAGTTCCTTACTCCTTGTGGGAAATCCCACTCCATCGTGAAAAGGGGACTCATCATGAAATTAACCATGAGTCCGGTTACTTCATCTTTATCCTCACTCGCCGGGTCTAAGTAAGCTCGGGTTTCCAAGAATAAGCAGAAGTTACCTTCCATCTCTCTACCGGAAAAAAAGAACTCGGTTCCCATAACACCACCAAAATTCTTAGACAGTATGTGTGGCAATGCATTAGGGTCGGTCACTATCCCACAGAGACAACGATACAGGACTTCGGCAACATCCTTGCCGTTAGGTTCGGTCTCCATTTTAAGAAACATTCTCCTACTGGAAGGGGCATCGCGAAGCTGCAACTCAAACGAATCCGTTCCTGCGGGAATGATTGTCGTGTTGCAGCCGTCTCCGAATTCCTGCAATGCGGAAACAAAATCAGTCTTGTTCATGAGATTCCTCCTTTGTCAGATCGTTGGGTGACGTGATCTATTGCCTAACACCAGCGATCACGCGGCACGCGCGACACCTGCAAGCTGAAAGGGCACACGTGCTACTAGGAAACCAAGGTCGTCGCGCTCGCGTCATCGTTGTGCGCGCGATGCAGTCATCGTTTTCTTATACTCGGCTTCTTAAGTGTTGGATAACGTAACGAAGAATCACACGCGAAGAGCGTTTTAGGATCCTCGATCGGGAAACGATGCTAGCTAAAGATGGAGATACCCGATAATACACATCAACGAAAAACGCCCCTGCCGTCGAATTGAGAAGGGTATCGTCTCTAAACTTCCTCAAGAAGAAGACTTCGGGAGCTTCAGCACTCTCAAAGGCCGCCGTTGCGATGAAGCACATCCCCTTTTGCTTAGCAACAGTCTTGTTGACTGCGTTCTCAGTTGCACATTGCGAACAAGTCCAGTTACTGAATCCCTTTTCGCATTGGGTACAGAATAGTCCGACAGTTCCATCAGTTGATTTTCCCGGTTCATAAGTTGTTGAGTCGCAGTTGGAGCAAGGCGACAGGGGAACGACGTTTCCACACTTGATACATTTTAGTGCGATCTCCCCGACATGATACTTGTGAAGCACCCGTCCAGATACTTCCATCTCAATCCTTATGTGAGACGCTACGGGAATGTCATATTCCCACTTACTGGGGTCTAGGTTCATTGGAATCTCCTTTCAGATTCGGCCATTGCAAAATACCTTCAGCCAACCGCGGCAAGCGGGCGCAGTCCCGCCGAGGGTCGAGCTGGCACTAGCCTGAGAACGTCTCATTCTCCGCGATTTCGCAAAGAGTCCTCGCCAACCTATAGGTTGTACGTGAGCGTTTCTATATCATCGCGGTCGTTTCTCAGAGTGATGACTGAGAAACGTGAGTTATGTTAACAACCGGCGGGCGGCATAATATCTCGGGGCGATATGAAAAGCAACAGGCGAGATTCAGTTGGAAGAGTAATGTATCAGTCAGTTTATTTCGGGGTTGCGACTCACAAGACTATTCGTGCGCCTGGCAGCGCGGAATGCATAGAATTTGGCGGAGTCAATTAGACGTGATTGACCGTAGGGCCTTGGATTGATTGCTCGCTTACGCAGATAGTTGTTCACTTTGTAAACGATCTCTCTGCGCTCAGACTCAAGCGTTCTGAACGTAATGCTGAAAGAGATCGAAACCTCGTCGCCGTTCTTTACCCAGTGAGGCCAGTTCAAAGGGAAGTGCAGACCATCGCCGGGGCGCAGATCGAACACGAAGGCCTTTTCCTGATATTCATCTTTGAAAGGACTATTGAACGGTGCTCCGCAGAGGTACTTCTCCAAGGCTTCTTCCGAGACTATCGAGCGGTCGGCAACGTCAAAGAGGCTCGCAGTCTTCGTTCCACGAATCTGAAGGAGGAAGTTATGTTCGGGGTCCGCGTGAAACGGAGTTACGCTTCCCGGCGAGCTTATGAAGACGAAGCCCTCACGTCTGAACATACCCGGACCGACTCGCTCGCATAATGGTTGAATCTCATCCAAACATTGATTCAACAGATCGCGATATGCGGGATCCTGCTCGACAAACCTTATCACCATCCACGAACCACACTGCTCTATCTGCCGAATCGTTTCTTCGATGGATAACTCTGTTTTCGGGGCTGTATAAAGCTGTTGTCCGGCTGGCACATCTCCGCGGTTGTACCTGATGTTGCCCTCGGGCAGCCTCTTTGAAAGCTCGATTAGACTCGGAAGTGTGAGGAGCGGATGATCGACCAGGTGATGAGAGATAGTGAAGGGGCGGCGATCAAAGCGCGCGCGAAAAACGTCCTCATCGAGAGACAACAGATTTCGCTCGGATAGACTCGACAACGCAACGCCGGCGCCTGGCGAACCGCTTGCTGAACTCGCTCTTGATTTCATTCTAGCCTCTAGCTGCAATGCCCCTGATCTTCCGATTGAGCGACCTCATCAGAGGCAACGCCGAAATCGCAAGCTCCCCGGTCCTCCTGCCTGTTGGGACCAACACGCTCTCAATGGCCCTGCGATCGGGCCACAGACGATCAATCATTGGGTGGCCGGGGACGGCGCAGGAGTCCATCCATTCCACGCGCCGTTCGGCGTGAAAGCGGCTGATATTCTCAAGCTCTAACAGCACTCCCGGCGAGTACTGCGAATAATTCTCGTCGAAGGCGATCTTGAACGCGAACGATCCGGGCGCTGCAATCAGATTGCATTTCATTGCCAGGGGCTTGCCGTCCAGCCGAAGCGCCAGCATCATCAGCCGCCCCCTTTCGAAGGCCGCCTTTACGATCGTCAGAAAATAACTTCTGTTCACATCTTTGCAAGCGAAAGCCCCGCCGTCGTGACCCTTCCAGCCGCCCGCTTCCAACTCGAGAAACTCTTTCGTCCAGCTATCCAGGTTCCCATCGAGTTCGAGCGAGTTAAATTCGAGATAACCTTGTTCGGAAAGGCGTCGTCTCTTTCGCCTGAGATCCTTTCTGTGCTCGCGGCTCATCGCGGCGCGCAGGTACTGGTCGGCGTTCTCTTTCGGTCGAAGAAGAGCGCGAGCATGAGCCTCACTCACCAGGCTCGCGGACCCACGCGCGATCAGACACTCGCTCAGAAGTTCATGGAAAGGTCCCTCGCCGGAGACGAGATTGAAATCCATCAGCGTACATTCGCGCTCGGAGGCGAGCCAATCGAGAAAAGCATCCATGCATTCGCGGGCGAAAGAAGTTCTGATTAGCGGCGTGCAAAGAGGGCTATAGATATGCCGCCATAAGCTGAGCGCTGCGACTGGAAGCTTCTTGTAGCGCGTCTTTTTCTCAACAGGAAAAACGCCGCATAGTAGGGGCTCGCCTTGATCGAGCGCGAAGACGAGGACAACCCTGACGTTCGACCCGGTTGTGAAGGATTTGAGCGCGGGGATCAGCATCCACGGCTCGTAGAAAGGGTTTTGCTCCAAGGCGTGGTCCGCAAGATCCTCCCATGCATGAATGTAGTCGTGCAGCTTGTTGAAGTCCTCTACCACGACAACGGATGTCCGCCCGGCGAGCGCCGCAGAAGTGTCTTCAGAAAAAATTGGCTTGGGTTGCATCATCACTCTAGCGCTACCGCCCGCGCGGTCTTCACTTCATGCCTTAAATAAATGTCAATTAGCCCCCCACTTCCTGAAATGGGGGGCCTCTCGGGTGCTTAAGACAGGATGGGTGTTCGCCACGCGTCGTGGAGAAAATACCCAGGCATCGGCGCGGCACGTTACGACAAACCTCCACACCCCAGAGAGCAACACCGAGACTAACCAATACAGGTGACGAGTTCGGGTTGGAACAACGCTTGCACCCGTTCAGGAACGGATAAGCCTCTACGAGTCGAGCGGCACTCGTGCTGCTCAGCAGGTCAATGCTTACCCGGTGTTATTTGAGCGGTTGGATTGGCAGCAGCCGGCAGACGACTCAGCTCACCCCGTAGCGGGCGAGTAACTAGCTTCATAGTCTGTCACCGATCCGACCTATCCGCGTCACTGTGTGTTTCGAGAAATGGCGCGGTTGTTTCACCGATAAAGGCACACCAGGAGTGATCCTGGGTCGCAAAGCCAAGGCCTTTGCGATTTTGGATTTTAGATTTCCTGGGAGCGCAGGCATCCCTGCCTGCTTCTTCCCGCGCAAACGCCAAGCAGGCAAGGATGCCTGCGCTCCCAGGAAATCTAAAATCCAAAATCTCTGAAGGATGACTGGCTGCCGAAGTGAGATGAAAACCTTCCTTTACGGTCCATCTCACTCCATTACTGGCTAGCCCCCTGCCTGGTTCCCTCTCACGAATGACGGCTTCGACTCCGAACCGCGTGGGACAGCGCGACGGCGACTGGATGGCTGTTGAGACTGCTCGGCCAATGAAGTAGTCCACGCCTTCTCGAACCGGCGAACACTTGGGGTATGAGATGGCTAATCGAACACACCACTTTTCTCGGCTTGTCTTGCCGCGACGCATCAAAAGCAGCTTCGCCAGGAAACAAAATCTTGTTGCCGTATGGATGATCGTTGCGGCGCTTCTAGTTCAGCAAAGCGCGATCGCGCGAATCTCTGCAGCGCCGGTTCCGAGCGAACGCTCTTCAGACTCGTTGCTGAAAGGAGCCGGCAGTGTCTTTGTTGATTCGGACTCTGACACGAGAATAGTGCGTGTGACGGACGAGCGCGACGGGCGGGCGACGCTCACGCCGCGTGTAAACAGCTCGAGCTTCAATCTGGACTCATCGCGCTTCTTCGTCGATCTCGACGGCAAGCCAACGCTCTACACGTTGGATCCTTCGAATCTCGGTATTCAGAAGCAAGGGCCGCTCTTCGGCTCGATCGCGCTCCAATCCGATAGCTGTCAATGGTCGGCGACTAACCCAGACACGGTCATAGGGCTGGACTCTACCGATTCGACGCGCATTTACGGCTACGACACACGCTCGGGAAGCTACACTTTGTTGAAGGACTTCCCGGAGATTCTTTTCAAAGGCGAGGCAGGCCACTTTAGTAAGTCGTGGTCGGACGACAACCATTTCTCGTTCGCCCTGCGAGAGCCAGGTTCCGCGTGGCGCTTTGTAATCGTGTGGGAGAGAAGCACCGAAAGCACTTACCTGTTTGACCTCGCTGACCCTTTAGCCGGAGTACCGAGCTTTAGCACAGCGCACCTCGATCGATCCGGTGAAGCGCTCATAGTCAGCGGCGATATCAGGCGGGTGTGGCGCTACCGAACACAACAACAGCTCGAGTCGGTGCAGCTCGAGACGACCGGCGATTCTCGGGAGCCCGAGGGCGCGTTCGAGCAGAACGCCGCGTCCGATGTCTTTACCACGATAAGCAGTCCGGTGAATCCGTCGCGAGCTGACTTATCGCGCGATGGGCGCTTTTCGATTTTCTCCTCACACACGGATGGCTCGCGCTCGGATGTGTTCATCGCGGCGGTGCACGCAGCGGCCACTGCTTCGAGCATCAACTGGACGAGTATGGTCAACTGCTCGGCCATCGCCAATTCGCTGCAAAAGACCGGAGGCATCGACCAGGCAGACGACGCGAGCGCCACATCCGCACAGGCAGTCATGTCGGGCGACGCGAATGTTGAATTTACTGCCGAGCAAAATGACAAGGAAAGATGGTGCGGTCTGAATAACAGCAACGCGATTCATCAGTCGGCGGGCGATATCGATTTCGCGATCAAGCTGGCGAACAACGGGAAGGCCTTCGTCGTCGAGAACGGCGTCGTCAAGGCAAAGACAAAGTACAAACCGGGCAACGTCTTCCGAGTCGCCGTCGAGTCGGGCGCGGTGAACTACTACAAGAACGGTTCGGTCTTTTATACCAGCACCGCCTCGCCTGTCTATCCATTGCTGGTCAACGCCTCGCTTGTCGACGCGATGGCTGCGGTCAACAACGCGATGATATTCATCACAACTATCGGCACAGTTGTGTCGATAAGTCCGGCCACGGCGAACGCAACCGCAGGCGCCACTTCGCAGTTTACCGCAATAGTAACTGGCAGCATCGACACCCTCACATGGTCAGCGACCGCCGGCTCGGTTACCGGCACCGGCTTGTACACTGCGCCGGCCGCCCCGGGGACCTACATCGTCAAAGCAGCCTGCTCGTCGAATCCCGGCATCGGCGCTTCGGCGACGGTGTCCGTCACGACTACCGCCGACACGACAGCGCCGGTTATCAGCTCAGTCAGCGCTTCAAGCGTCACCGCCAGCGGAGCCACCATCTCATGGAACACTGATGAGCCGAGCGATACCCAGGTCGAGTACGGCACAGACGACTGGTTCGGCGCGCTCTCGACTCAGAATCCCGCGATGGTGACCGGCCATAGCGTCGCTTTCGGCGGCCTCAACCCGGGCGCCTTGTATCACTATCGAGTGATGTCCAAAGATGCAGCGGGGAACCTTGCCGTATCAAGCGATTTCACGTTCACGACGCTCAGCGGCGCCGATACGACGCCTCCAGTAATCAGCGGGGTTGCGGCATCGGGCATTACAACCAACAGCGCTACGATCACCTGGAGCACCAATGAAGCGAGCGATACCCAGGTGGAGTTCGGGACGACGACCGGATACGGAAAATCGACCGCGGTAAACGCTTCGCTGGGAACCAGTCACACCGCACTGTTGACCGGACTTTCGGCGAACACTTCGTATCATTACCGGGTGAAGTCGAAAGACGCCTCGGGGAACCTTGCCGCGTCGGGCGACTTCACGTTTGCGACATCCGCGGCTCCACCGCCGCCTCCTCCCTCGTCGGGCGTGGTCACCGACCACAACGTTCATCCGGAGCCTCAAGCGCCTGCTCTGCCAAGAGCCGGCGGCACGTTCATCGACCCAACATTCGGCACTACGATCATGCGCGTAACGGACGAGAATGACGGCACGTCGAACTACAGCTACTATTCGTATTGGCCGACATTCAACCTCGACAGCACGCGGTTCTTCATCGCCTGCGACGGAAACCCCAAGCTCTATCGGTTTGACCCGAACAATTTTCAGATCGTCAGCAAAGGCCCGTTGTTTGATCAACCGCTCCCGGGCGGCGGGTTTATGTCGACGGAAGACGCCGAATGGAGCGGGACCAACCCGAACGTGTTGTATGGATACCACGAGTTAAAGCTGTGGGCTTTTGATGTTTCGGCGAGGACTTACACGATGGTCAAAGACTTCGCCAGCGAGCTTCCTCCGGGCAACCTGGGCCAGATGAGCAGGAGTCTGGATGACAATGTGTTTGCCTTCACCAAGAAGGATACGAACTACCATCCGACCGGCTACATCGTCTGGCGCAGAGACCAGAACCGGGTACTGCGCAACGTCACTCTGGGGAACTTCGATGAAGTAGAGTTGGACAAAACCGGACGCTACCTGGTCGTGAAAGCGGAGTTTGGCGGCGGGGTAGATTTTCAGGTAGTGGATTTCGACACCGCGAATTTACAGGCCCTGACAGATTCAACGCCGGACTATTCGCCTGGTCACAGCGACAACGGGAGGCAGATGGTGGTCGGACACGACAACTGGAACAATCAGTACACGGTTAGGACTCTTGCATCGCCGCGTCAGTTCCAGAAGGTCATCACCTTCGGAAACGATTGGTCTCAGTCGAATCACTTGTCCATGCTTGCGGACAACGAAGGCTGGTGTGTGATAAGCAACTTCACCAGTGGAACCGGTCCGCTCGGTCCGTTCCGTCAGGAGATATTTCAGGCTTCTACCGACGGCAGCCAGAACGTGAGGAGACTGGCTCACCACCGCTCAGTGTATAGGGACTACTGGGACACGCCCCGAGCCAACATAAGCCGGGATGGCAGGTTCGTAGCGTTCACGAGCAACTGGGGAAGCGCCGTCAGACGAGACGTGTTCATCATAAGAGTTCCACAAGGGTCGGGTTCGGGTCCGGGCGACACGACGCCGCCGGTCATTTCCGGTGTGGGCGCGTCATCGCTCACGTCGTCGAGCGCCGTGATCAGTTGGAACACCAACGAGGGAAGTGACACTCAAGTGCAGTACGGAACGACCGCCTCATATGGCAGCGGGACGTCTCTCAGCACCGCAATGGTAACAAGTCACAGCGCAACGGTCGCGGGGCTTTCGGCCAACACCCTGTACCATTACCGGGCGCGCTCGAAAGACGCAGCCGGGAACCTGGCAGTGTCTGGCGACTTCAGCTTCACGACGCCGGCAAGCGGAGTAGGCAGCGGAGGTTTCACACAGAGCGTTGCGTGGAGCAATGTGGTCAACTGCACGGTGTCGGGGAGCTCTCTGCTGAAGACTGCGGGCCTTGATGACGAAGATGACGCCGGAGCTGTTTCACAACAACAGATCCTGTCGGGAGACGGCTACTTTGAATTCACAGCCGGATCGACAGGTCAAATCCGGTTCTGCGGGCTCACTCACACCGTGTTGGATACGCAGTATCCGGCGATAGACTTCGCGATCAAGCTGACGGACTTTGGTGTGGCCGAGGTGCGTGAGAACAATGTCTATCAGAGTGAAACGACGTACACCGGCTCTGATGTCTTCCGCATGGCTATCGTGGGCGGCGTCGTGAAGTACTCCAAGAACGGCACGGTCTTCTACTCGAGCAGCAAAGCGCCCACGTACCCGCTCCGGGTGGATGCGGTGATCCTGGATCTGGGCGGCACGGTCAACAGCGCAGTGATCAGCGCGGCAACGGCAGGTTCCCTGGCCGTCACCTCGAGGAAGGACAGAAGTGGCGACGTGGCGAAAGGGTTCGTCGCGGCAAAGGATTTGTGGGTGGATATCACCCGCGAGTGGAACCTGGGAGTAAGACTCGCACCTCGCTTCGCCGGGGTCTCTCACCTGGCTAAAATCCAATTCACCGCCGAGGGGAGTCCTGTCTAAGGCGTATAAGTGTGCCCTGGAGAAACGGCGCCCGAAGAGTTTCTAACCTGCAGCGTGTCGCCCGGCTGGACCCATCTGCTGAGTTTCTTACCGATCAATTTGGTAGTGGGGGTTTCGACATCGTAGAGGGTTTTTTGCTCTTCGCCATTCAGTAGAATGACCGAGCCGCCATCGAAGTTGATGCCGTATACGAACATCTTCTTATCACTCTTGCGGAAAGTGCCGGTTATCTGCGGCTGGGAGCCCGCGCCGTCTTGAAACACCGTGAACGTTTGTCCTTGAACTGAAATCGTCCCCGTCCGTGAGTCCGTGTTTTGATTCATTGCGACCGAGTAATTGGTTCTTCCACTCTCGCTGCCGGACCCGCCCGACGTGATTGTCACCCATCCCACGTTACTGGCGGCGCTCCAACTGCAACTGCTAGCCGCGCCAACATTGACACTGCCGCTGCCGCCGCCAGAACCAAACGACTGGCTTGCGGGAGAGAGCGAGTAGTTGCAGCTCTGCGTCTGGCGAACCGTGCAGAGCAAATCGTTGTAGTCTCTGTCGCCACCGCCCAGTTGATCTTCAAAGCCAATGTTCGCCCGCTTAACGCTGAAGCAGGTGACCTCGGCGTGGGCGATACCGTCAGCGTTTCCCGAGCCGGAGCCCATCACAAAAGTTCTCTGGGTCTCCCTCACGAAAACGCTGAAGACCAGTTCGGCGCCCGCTGGAAAGCTTCCGAGCTTGACGATCAAACCGCTGTCGCGGTTTGTGCCGATGAAACGCGAGGGACCGGGTGAGATGAGACTAAGCTCGAGAGTGAACCCAGCGTCCTGCGGGAGGATTTCTACTTCAGCGTCGCCGCCGTTCGAGAAGAGCCGCCCGCCAACTCCAGACTGGCACTCTGCGGCCTGCGGCAGGGCGCCGAAAGCGCGAGCCGGCTGTGGGGCAGAAATCATCAGACTGAGCAATGACAACACCATGCCAAGTACCAGGAATTGTCGAATGTAGCTTGTGCTATTGGAAGTGATCATATGCATTAAGGAGCACCTCTCAGAGACCCCTTTCTACGGCAGGAAAATTCTCAAAGCGCCTGTTCTTCCAGAAGCGTTGGACCGTCAATGAACGCGTTTCAGGAAACTGTTGCCCGGGGGGTGTGGCTAACGTAGAATCGGGCAGGTCCCTACGCATCTTCTCAACCCCGCAACCAAACTGCTTAACGTGCCCCAGACTCGCGATAAAAAGGTATGAAGAAGAAGATTATGAATTCTGCAACGCTGCTGGTTGTCAGTGCAGCGCTAATAGTTCCTGCTCAAACCAGGAGACCACCGGCGCCGGCCGCGAGCAGTGCGCCGGCGGTAGTCACGGACCGTAGAATCTATTCCGAGGGATACCCCCCTCAACTGCCGCGGGCGGGGGGAACGTTTGTCGATCCGGCATTTGGCACAATGATGATGCGGGTGACTGACGAAGGAGACGGCACGTCCTGTAAGAATTTCTACTCCTATTGGCCGACGTTTAATCTGGATAGTACGCGGTTTTTCATCGCCTGCGACGAAAATCCCAGGCTCTACCGCTTAGACCCGATGAACTTTCAGATCCTTGGCAAGGGCCCGCTGTTCGATAAGCCGGTGGGGGGCGGCGGATACCTCTCTATCGAAGATGCGATATGGAGCGGGACTAGCGCCAACCTGCTGTTCGGATACGTTGGCCAGAAGCTTTACGCGTACGACGTGGCGACAAGGAAATACTCGTTGATCAGAGACTTCAGCGGTGAGCTTACGGAAGGCTTCCTGGGTCAGATGAGCAAGAGCCTCGACGACAATGTGTTTGCCTTCAGCAGGAAAGACAAGAACTACAAGCCCGTCGGTTATTTAGTCTGGCGACGAGATCAGAACAAGATCCTGGGCTATGCGGAGATGGGGACGCTGGACGAGGTTCAGGTAGACAAATCGGGCCGCTACCTCGTGGTTAAGGCGAAGTTTGACCGAACGGTAGACGTTCAAGTGACCGACCTTCAAACGCGCGTAGTTGAGAACCTGACAGACCCGGCGCCGGACTTCTCTCCGGGGCACAGCGACAACGGGCGGCAGATCGTCGTCGGGCACGACAATTGGAACAACCAGTACACGGTGAGAAACCTTGCGGCGCCGCATCAGTACCAGCCGGTGGTCGGCTTCGGCAGTGACTGGTCTCAGTCGAATCACGTCTCGATGCTTGCGGACAACGACGGCTGGTGCGTGATCAGCAACTACACAACGGGGAGCGGACCGGTTGGACCGTTTCGCAACGAGATCTTCCAGGCGTCGACCGACGGGAGTCAGAAAGTGAGAAGGTTGGCGCATCACCGTTCGGCGTACCGGGACTACTGGGACACGCCTCGGGCCGACATAAGCCGGGACGGGAGATTCATAGCGTTCACCAGCAACTGGGGTAGCACGCGGAGAGATGTGTTCATCATCAAAGTCCCGCCGATGAATCAGTGACTGGTTTTTCCATAGGGTGGAGAACCGAAACCATTCGCCATATCTCATGAGCAGAGTGGAAGATCACCAGCTTGTCTGACGCCTTAACTGAAGCAATTCCCACCCGTGGCTCTCGAGTCGGGAGGCTTACCGGTGTCAGGTTCAAGCAGGACGATTGAACGCAAATGTGCTGAAAATGATAGACAACGAGGCAAGGCAATTCCCCATGCTCAATTACGCCTACAAGCGAGTTTACGAGGGACTCAACTACAGACTACGAACGTTCGGAGGCGGCCGTTGGGCTTCACGCTGCCGGCCTACCTCTATTGGGTTGATGCTCAGCTACCGCTGCAACGCGCGCTGTGTTCACTGTGACATCTGGAAGAATCGCGGCAAAGAAGATTCTCCCAGCCCTGAACGCTGGAAGATGCTGCTGTCGGATTTGCGCGGGTGGCTGGGCCCGGTACACGTTTTCATAAGCGGCGGCGAAGCGATGCTGAACCCGGCTGCGATCGACATAGCGGCTCACGGTTCTTCGATCGGGCTGTTCATCGAGTTCCTTACCCACGGTTACTGGGATGATCAATCTAAAATCGAGAAGCTGGCGCTCACGCGGCCCTGGCGGTTGACGATCTCGCTGGATGGAATCGGCGAAGTGCACAACAGAATTCGCGGCCGCGAGAAGTTCTTCGAAAAGACCGCCGCCTCAATCGAAACGCTCAAGCGAGTGCGCAAGGGGAAGGCTCTCGGTTTCGAGATCCGGCTGAAGACGGTCATAATGCGGCAGAACCTCGAGCACGTCTGCGAGGTCGCACACTACGCCAATCAGGATGGAATGCACGTGTTCTACCAACCCATCGAGCAAAACTACAACACCGCCGAGGATGCCCAGTGGTTTGAGCACAGCAACACCTGGCCGGATGACCCCAATAAGGCGGTTGCGGTAGTCGAGCAACTGATCGAGCTCAAGCGAACCGGGCTTCCCATCGCAAACAGCTACGCCCAACTGGAGGCGATGATTCCTTATTTCCGCAACCCGGATGCTTTGCGAATTGCCACCCAGAGCCACAGCGCGCACGAAGAGAAAGCCTTGTGCTCCGCGCTGACTATGATGCAGTTCGAAGCCGACGGTAATGTGACTGTGTGCACCGGAATGGAACCGGTCGGCAACATCAAGACCCAGCGCATTCGAGATATCTGGGAAAGCCGGCCCCAGTGGTGGGAAAGCGGTTGCTGCCTCGACAGGCGTTGCACGGTTGCAGAGAAGACTGTTCTCTCTCTCCCGGTTCTCACTTCGTACTAGTGTCTCAGGTGAACACCGTAGTTTCAGTTTTTGGCATTGAGCCGGCCCGCATCGGAGGCGCCGAGGCTTACGCGCGTGAGTTGTCAATTCAACTCGGCGAGCGCGGATGGCGAAGCGTCCTCTGCTTTCTGAAAGAGCCACCCGAAGCGGTGCGCTCCTACCTGCAACTCCCCAACGTCCGCATCGAGGTGATCGAGGACTCGTGGCGAACGAAGTGGCGCGCGATAAGGGGAATGTCGCGGATACTGCGGCGTTATCGTCCCGAAATCCTCCATCTTCATTTTACGGGATTCATCGGACCGTATCCGTGGCTCGCGAAGCTTTATTCCGTCGGGCAAGTCTTCTTCACCGATCATTCTTCGCAGCCTGAAGGCTACGTCAGCCAGCGCGCTCCTTTTTGGAAGCGGTGTGTGGCGCGCCTGATCAATCGCCCGATTACCCGTGTCATCACGGTGAGCGAATATGGCTGCCGCTGTGTGGCAGGCAGAGATTTGTTTCCGCTTGAAAGGCTGGAGATGGTCTACAACAGCGCGGATCTTTCCCGCGCCTCGGATGGAGAAGAGAGAGCCGCCGAGTTTCGCCGCAAGCATTCGATCCCGGAGGAT
This sequence comes from Acidobacteriota bacterium, assembly GCA_038040445.1. Classification (NCBI taxonomy): domain Bacteria; kingdom Pseudomonadati; phylum Acidobacteriota; class Blastocatellia; genus Candidatus Onstottus; species Candidatus Onstottus frigus. The sequence goes on from JBBPIG010000014.1 coordinate 46,503, forward strand.
CGCATGCTGGTAGCTCAGGTGAGCTGGATCATTCCCGAGAAGGGAATCGGCGACTTGCTCGCCGCCGCGCGACTGGTGATCTCTCAAAATTCCAAAGTCCATTTTGTGTTCGTCGGTGAGGGTGCTCATCGTGAGCGATACACGCGTCAGGCGATTGAGATGGGTCTTGAAGCCAACGTGAGCTGGACTGGCCAGGTTGAAGACCCGATGGCCGAAGGAGTCTACGCGGCCGCGGATGTGGTTTGCCAGGTCTCTCGTTGGGAAGAGGTCTTTGGATACGTGATCGCCGAAGCGATGTCTTGCGGCAAGGCGATGGTGGCTACGCGAGTCGGAGGAATACCGGAGTTGGTAGAAGACGGTAAGACCGGCTTCGTAGTGGAACGCGGCGACGCTCCAGCCATTGCCGATGGAATTCTGAAGCTCGTCGCGGATCGCGATCTGCGTGAGCGCATGGGCCGCGCCGGCATCGCAGCAGCAAGAGCGAAGTTTGATCTCAAACTAAACGTGGAAAAGGTTGTGACATCATACGGCATCGCGGTCAAGGACCCCGCAGTGGCAGTCGGCGAACAACTGGCCTCGATTGTTTAGCCTCACGTTGCCTACCTTGTTGACCCGTTTACGCGACGCGTAATAGACTGCTGCTAGATGATTCGGTCCTTCCGATCTAAGGATACGGAGGCGTTGTTTGCTGACGTTGATGTTCCTCGATTCAAGGCGTTTGAACGAATCGCGCGTAGAAAGTTGCTATACCTCCATCGCGCCAGATCGCTTCAGGATTTGCGCGTGCCGCCTGGAAATCAGCTGGAGGCGCTGAAACGTGATCGGAGGGGACAACATGCATTCGCATCAATGACCAATGGCGGGTCTGTTTCATCTGGATAAGTGGTGACGCGTATGACGTCGAAATCGTTGATTATATTAAGGTGATTCATGGCTAACAAAAGGCAGCTTGACCCGATCCATCCCGGAGAGATTCTTTCCGAGGAGTTCATGAAGCCGCTGGGCATCAGCATCAACAAGCTGGCTCGGGATATAGGAGTCGCGCCCGGCAAGATTAGCGCTATCCTCAAAGGGAAGCGGTCAATCACCGCCGATACTGCGCTACGACTGGCTAAGTACTTCCGCGTCTCCTCCGAGGTTTGGTTGGGGCTTCAAGCCGACTATGATCTGAGGGTTGCCCGTCGCTTGATTGGTCCGGAAATCGAGAAACAAGTGCACGCTTACGTTGCTTAAATACAAACGAAAACGTCTGTAGAGAATATGACGATATGAGCATCAAGCTCAAAGCTATACCGGTCGTCTACTTCGAAGAAGGTGCCGTCATGATCGCCCACTGTGTTCCCCTTGATGTATCTTCGTGCGGTCATGATTTACAAGAGGCTCGACGAAATATCCGCGATGCGATCGCGGGATTCATCGAGACGTGTGAGGAGATGGGAACACTTGAAGACGTTCTTGAGGAATCTGGCTTGGACGATTTGCTTTCTAGAAACGAAGCCGGCCCGCCATTTCCCGATCCAGCCCAAAATTGACAAAGCCATCCTCCACGTAGACAATTCACCGAAGCCAATCCCATAACGAAAGGTTTTTGATGTACAAGAGATTCAAGGCCGGCGTCGCTCTGTTGCTGGCGCTGGTGTTGTTCACGGCTTCGGTGAACGAGGCACGACAGGGCGCGCCTTCGATCGCCAAGCCGGATGCCGCCTCGCTCAACTCGACCGAGGAAATACTCAAGGTAGTGAGCCGCCTGCGCGCTCTGGATATCAAGCACAGCGTAAAGAGCTCACTCAAGACCAAAGACGAAATCGAGCAGGCGGTAATAAAGGACATGGACGAGAACACTCCACCTGCGGAGTTCGAAGCGGGACAGAAGACGCTGGTGAAGCTTGGGCTGGTTAGCAGGAGCTTCCGCCTGCGCGACTATATCGTGCAGCTTCTGCGCGAGCAGGTGGCGGGCTTCTATGAGCCAAAAACCAAAGAGTTCTATCTGGCTGCCTGGCTGCCGATCGCCGATCAGAAACGAGTGATCGCGCATGAGTTGGTTCACGCGCTTCAGGACCAGCATTTCAACCTTGGCCGGTTCGAGACCTGGCCCAAGGGCGACTCTGACGCCGAGCTTGCAGTTCACGCGCTGATAGAAGGCGAGGCGACCCTGGTGATGATCGAGTACGAGTTCGAGCAGCAGGGTATGAAGTTCGATATCAAGAAGGCCGGCTCGTTGACGGACAGCTTGCTCGACCAGGATGGCGACGGCGACGCTAAGAACTATCCCGTGCTGGCCAGCGCGCCAAAGGTTTTGAAAGAGAACCTCCAGTTTCCATACCTCTACGGAGCGGGCTTCGTCGCCGCAGTGTTGAAGAATAGTTCGTGGCGCGCGCTGGATTCGAGCTACGAGACCCTGCCCGCTTCGACCGAGCAGATCATGCACCCGGAGCGGTTCCTCAATCGGGACAACCCGGTGAAGATTGAGCTGCCCGACCTCGGCGGGGCGCTCGGGCCCGATTGGAAGAAGGCTGACGCGGATGTGAATGGCGAGTTCGGATATCTGGTCGCGCTTGCGGAGTTCATTCCTAAGCGCGCTGCGCAGCGCGCCGCCGCTGGGTGGGGCGGCGATCGTTACGCGCTTTACGAGAAGAAGGCTACCGGCGCGGTCGCGCTTGCGCAGTACACGACGTGGGACACCGAGAACGACGCAAAGGAATTCTTTGACGCCTACTCGGAGCGCACCGAGAAGCGCTACAAGCTCGGCAAGCCGGCTGGCCTTAACGCACAGCCCCGCGTGTTTGACACCGACGAAGGACTTGCGTCCATCGAGCTTCGAGGCAAAGACGTCGTATTGATCGAAGGCGCGCAGAATCGCGAGCAGTTGTCACGAGTGGCCGAGCTGATCTGGAAAAGCAAGAAGGGTGCGGCGAGCAGCAGCAAGTGACCCCACGATGGAAGAGTCTGAATCGATCCTTGAAGCGTTCAAATTGTTACAGCTTTGATCCCGAGAAAGCTTCAGCGCCCGGCCTCCCCTTGCGCATCGTCTCTTCGTTCCCCGAGATTACCACAACTCTTGTTCAGTATTTCTGGAGGTGACTGATGAATCCCCAGCGATCATGGCGGGTTCAGCTAATCCAATTCGGCTTACTGGCCGCAGCATTTTTTGCGAGCCAGGCAATCGTCATGTCCCAAACGGGTGCGACCGGACCCAAGCTGTCGTTCGCGCAGTCGTCGCGGCTTGAAAAGCTCACTCGCGATGCCGTTGCCGCAGCGGTCGAAAAATTTGGCAGCGGCGGCCTGACCGCGGATAAGATCGCGCTTACGGTGATCGATCTCAACGACCGCGAGCGTCCTGGGTGGGCCAGCCATCGCGGGCAAGAGCAGACGTATCCGGCCAGCGTTGTGAAGCTCTTTTACCTCGTCGCCGCTCATCATCAAATGGAGACCGGTGTATTGAAGCAAACGTCCGAGCTCGAGCGGGCGCTTCACGACATGATCGTTGAGTCGTCAAATGACGCGACGCATTACGTGGTGGATGCGCTGACCGGCACAACCGATGGGCCGGAGCTTGATGAAGCCGCCCTGAGCGAATGGATGAACAGGCGCAACGCGATCAATCGCTACTTCGCGGGCCTCGGCTACGAAAAGATCAACGTCAATCAGAAGACCTGGTGTGAAGGCCCTTACGGACGCGAACGGCAAGGGTTGGGGCCGAACTTCGAATACCGCAACAAGCTGACGACCGAGGCCGTCGCGCGGTTGGTCTGCGAGATCGTCACCGGCCGCGCGGTTTCGCCCGTTCGCGGTCACGCGATGATGGGCTTGCTGCATCGCGATCCGCAATCGAAGAGCGATGATGCTGACGATCAAGCAACCAGGTTCGCGGGAAAGTCCGTGCCGCCGGGCTCCCAGTATTACTCGAAGGCGGGATGGACCTCCAGCACGCGCCACGATGCGGCTTACATCAGATTGCCGAACGGAGCCGAGTACATCCTCACGGTCTTCACCGTTGACAACAGCAAGCAGGCCGATATCATTCCGTTCGTGTCTCGAATGATCGCCGACGATTTCTCGCGAACGCCGCCCCTGGCCGAACTCGCAATCGTCAATGGCCGCATCTGGACCGGGAACAAGTCGCGACCCTGGGCCGACGCCATCGCCTCGCGTGGCGAACGGATCATCGCTGTCGGGTCGAATGATGAAGTCAAGAAGCTCATCGATTCGAAGACTCGCGTGATTGACCTTAACGGGAAGCTTGCGCTGCCGGGCTTCATCGACGATCACACTCATTTCATCGAGGGCGGATTTCATCTTCTATCGGTCGAGCTGCGCGATGCGGCGACTCCGGAAGAGTTCGCGCGGCGCATAAAAGATCGCGCCGCGAAGCTCCCCGCCGGCCGGTGGATAACGGCCGGCGATTGGGACCACGAGCGCTGGCCGGGCGGTCCGCTGCCGACTAAAGAGCTGATCGATCGCCATACATTGAACAATCCGGTGTTCGTCTCGCGGCTCGATGGCCATATGGCTTTGGCCAACACTGTAGCTCTTCGATTGGCCGGCATAACAAGAGAAACCAAAGACCCGCCCGGTGGAACGATTGTTCGAGACGGTCAGACCGGCGAGCCGACCGGCATTCTGAAAGACGACGCGATGGATCTGGTGTATCGCGCTATTCCGCAAGCAACCGAAGCGGAGCGTGACGAAGCGCTCAAGGCTTCGCTCGCCGAAGCCGCGCGCGTCGGAGTGACTTCGATTCAGGACATAACGCCCTGGCACGACTATGAAGCATACAAGAGGTTCCGCGGCGCGGGCCGGTTGACTGTGCGCGTGTACGCCCGCACTCCGATGAGCCAGTGGAAGCGTCAGGCCGACGCCGTTGCCCGGCAGGGGAAAGGCGACGACTGGTTGAGGCTCGGCGGGCTGAAGGCCTTTATGGACGGCTCGCTGGGCTCGACGACTGCATTGTTCTTCGAACCGTTCACCGATGCGCCTAAGACTTCGGGGTTGATGGTCGATGACAACATTCCTGAAGGCAAGCTCAAACAGAACATCAAAGAAGCTGACAAAGCCGGCTTGCAATGCTCGATTCACGCCATCGGTGACAAAGCGAACAACATTCTGCTCAACTACTATCAGGAAGTCGCCAAAGAGAATGGCCCGCGCGACCGCCGCTTCCGCATCGAGCACGCGCAGCATTTGTTACCGGCGGACATTTCGCGAATTGCCAAACTCGGCGTGATTGCGTCGATGCAGCCCTATCATGCAATCGACGACGGTCGCTGGGCCGAGAAGCGAATAGGTCCGGTTCGAATCAGGACGACCTACGCGTTCAGGTCGCTGCTCGACTCAGGCGCTACGCTGGTATTCGGCTCAGACTGGTTCGTAGCTCCGCTGTCGCCAATCCTCGGGATTCACGCCGCGGTGACGCGCCAAACCATCGATGGAAGGAACCCTCGCGGATGGGTCCCCGAGCAGAAAATATCAGTCGAAGAAGCAGTGCGAGCTTATACCTCATCGTGCGCCTACGCCGAGTTTGCCGAGAAGAACAAAGGCTCGCTTGAAGTTGGAAAGCTGGCTGATGTGGTTGTGCTATCGAAGAACATTTTCCGCCTGAACCCTGATGAGATTGAGAAGACGGAAGTGGTCTACACGATCGTCGGCGCCCGGGTTGTGTACGCAAAGTAAAGCGGAAAGGGTGGCTTGCCTCCAATTTTCTCGATGCTAAGGCACTATCAAGACTCAGGACTCCACACTCATGACCAAACTAGCTCGCGTGCTCAACCTCCGCGATTTGACCCTGCTCACGATCGGATCGGTGATCGGGTCCGGAATATTCTTAGTGCCGGGCGAAGTCCTCAGACAAGCGGGCGGCCAGATCGGACCGGCGATGCTGGTTTGGCTGGTGGGCGGAGTGTTGTCCTTGCTGGGGGCGCTGACCTACGGCGAGTTGAGCGCCGTGAATCCGAAGGCCGGCGGACTCTACGTTCACCTTCGCGATTGCTTCGGTCCGCTCCCGGCTTTTCTGTTCGGGTGGACCTTGTTCTTTGCGATGAATGGCGGCACGATCGCGACGCTTGCCGTGGCGTTCAGCACGACGTTGTCGCAGATTATTCCGTTGTCGGTTCCGATGATCAAAGTCGTCTCGCTCGGAATGATCGCGGTGTTGACCCTGGTGAACGTCAAGGGCACTCGAGAGAGCGCCGACTTGCAGAACTGGACAACCGGAATAAAGGTTGGCGCGATCCTGCTCATGGCCGTTGCGCTGTTGGCGTTTGGGAAGGGCTTCAGTACATCGACCGCCGCGATATGGCCGAGTGCCTTCAGCGGCTCGCTGGTTTCTGGTTTCGGGCTGGCGATGATCGGCGTGCTCTGGGCTTATGAAGGATGGCAGTACGTGACCTTCAGCGCGGGCGAGGTCGTGAACCCTCAGCGCAACTACCCCCGCGCACTATTGTTTGGAACCGCGGCTTTGATCTCAATCTACCTGCTCGCGAATATGGCTTACCTGGCGGCGCTGGGGCCTGCAGGCGTCGCCGGCTCGACAAGCGTAGCCGCCGAGTCCCTCACTCTGGTCGTGAACCCCACAGCGGCAAAACTGATAGCAATCGCGATTCTCGTTTCTGTCTTCAGCGCTGCCAACAGCAACGTCCTGACCTGTCCCCGCGTCTACTACGCGATGGCCAACGACGGTTTGTTCTTCCGGAAGCTCGCCGAAGTTCATCCGCGGTTCGGCACTCCGGCGTTCGCGATCGTAGCAGGTTCGCTTTGGTCCGCCGTGCTCGCGGTGTCCGGGAGCTTCACAGAGTTGTTTACGTATGTCGTCTTCTGCGGGTGGATCTTTTATGGTCTGTCGGCAGCAACGATCTTCGTTTATCGCAAGCGGCTGCCCGAAGCGCAGCGACCTTATAGAGTCCCCGGTTATCCATGGACTCCGCTGTTGTTCATCGCCGCCGCGTTTGTTTTGGTGACCAATACTCTAGTCAACAATCTGAGAGACCAACCTGGCAAGACCGCGCTCGCGCTGGGAATCATCGTGCTCGGACTGCCGGCTTACCTGGTTTGGCGCTCGCGCGGCACACCGGCTCTCGAATCATCTGTGAGTCCCGACGCGTGAACTGAGTGACAAGCTTAGGATCATGCGACATCCCCAAAATCATCGGCGCTTTACTCGAGCTTGAGTTAGATCTCCCTGGCCTGGCCCGGCTTTGGTGTGCGCGTGCCTAGTGAATACACCGCCGAACTCGATTCTGCATTGATCAGAGTCAGACACCATATCGTGCATATTGCTCGCCTGCTCGTCTCATTTCAAACCACCCGCTAAATGCCGTCACTAAACGTCTAATGACAGCTCAGCAAACTCATCCCTCGGTCTCAGCATCGCTATAGAGCGGTGAGGTTCGGGCATTGTTGTTGCAGTATCAACGATAGTCCAACGAGCTAGCGAAAGAGGAGGGTGGAACAGATGTTAAAACAATTTACTAATCGGCTGTCCAGCGTTTCGCCGCGGGTCGCAATATTAGCCGCATTGATTCTGATCGTCGCGGTATCCGGGGTAGCGCTATTGCTCACCCGCGGCAGCCATGACGCCAATGCTGATACTTCGGTGCAGCCGTACGCCGCGCGAATAGATCGAGTAGATGGTAGCGTGGGGATCGCCCGGGCCGCGTACGAGGATAAAGAGCTCGATTGGGCTGAAGCCACGCTTAATACCCCGGTCAGTGTTGGTGATCGTATCTTCGCGCGCGACGGCTCACGTGCCTCGATCGCGCTTACCGGACGCGACTATGTTCAATTGAATCCGAGCACGTCGCTGGACGTGCTTTCGCTTGAAGAAGACAGAACGCAGTTGGCCCTGAGAAGCGGTTCAGCGCTGTTCGACGTCGGGCCGCTCGAGGCCGACGATTTGTACGAGGTCGCGACGCCTTGCGGCGCAGTTCATTTCACCGAGCCGGGACTCTATCAAGTCGGCATGGACGGTGACAACGCGATCATCTCCGTGCTCAGCGGGCTTGCTCAAGTAGTCGGACAGGACGGATACATAAGCAACGGTCAGATGTTCACTCTTGTAGGAGCAGTGGCGACTGAAGCGTTAGCATCCAGGCTGGCGCCGAACCTGGCCGGCAACATCGTCGACGACTATTACCGCGACCGATACCCGAGCACTTACGATGGGCATTATCAAAACTATGACGCCTATTTGGAAGATCCTTTCTACTACGACGCGTATCGCACTTCGGTCAGCTCGCAATATCTTTCGGCCGACATACCGGGCATTTATGAATTGGACAACTATGGTGACTGGGTCGACGTCGACAACTACGGACGCTGTTGGGCGCCGCGCGTAAGTGCGGGGTGGGCGCCGTTCCGCTCGGGCCGATGGGATCTCGACGACCTGTGGGGTCCGTCGTGGGTTTCTTCCGAGCAGTGGGGCTGGGCGCCTTATCACTACGGCCGATGGGCTTCCGTGAATCAAAGGTGGTTCTGGGTACCGGGTGATCTGAGGACTCGACGAGAATATAGCCCGGCGCCAGTCGCTTTCATTCCGTTAGCGGAGGAGATCGCCTGGGTGCCGCTGGGGCCCGGAGAGGTGTATGTCCCCAGATACTACGACGAGAGTTTCCGGCCGCGATACCTTGCGTCGCAGGAAGTCATCAACGTCGTGACCGTTCAGAGGACCTTTGTGAACTTCAACGCGCCCGGAGCGGTGACCGTCGTCCCGGTGAGATCGCTGAATCGGGTGATCGGTCCCGGGGTCTTCACCACCGGTGATCCGAGGGCATTTGCCAACTCGCGCCAGGTACTCGACCCATTTGCAGTCAAAGGCATTCGGGAGCTTGCGATAAGACGCGACGACGGGCGGCGCAGACTCAGGTTCGCGCGCGACGAGCAGGAAGTTTTCAATAGGCCGGTTGTTGCTAGCGCAAGGCCTGAAGCCTGGCGCGTGCGATCAGATCTCGCCAAGGCGTTGAGGGCCGAGGTGGCGCCCGAGAAGCAGAGAAAGAACAAGCTACGGATCAATGAGACTGGTGAGTTCGCAACCTCGCGCCGCAGCGATGGCTTGCCTCAACCTGTGGTTCGATCCCAGGAGAATGACCCGCGGATGGCTGCGCTTGCGGCACGCGCTGAGCAGGGTGACAAGTCTGCGCGTCGTGAAATGCGCCAGCTCATGCGCCAGGAACAAGCCGGTCCGCAACAGCAAGCTGCTCAGCAACAGGTCCAACAGGAGCAGTCGCGCCAGCAGATGAAGCAGCAGCGCAAGGCTGAACAGCAACAGCAAGCCGGTCCGCAACAGCAAGCTGCTCAGCAACAGGTCCAACAGGAGCAGTCGCGCCAGCAGAT